>JAKLEJ010000121.1 GCA_022711695.1 Verrucomicrobiota bacterium
GTCCAGAGCGCGCGCGGCCGTCCTGGACACGCGGGACAAAAGCCCGCGGCCCGGCGGGGAGGTGGAGGAAGCGAGCCTGCTTCTCGAGAAGGAAATCGAGGAGATGCTCCAGCGCGAGGACGCCCTGGCGGAAACTTGCGCGACCCTGCGGAGCGAGGTCGAGAAGCTGAGCCGGTCCCTGTCCGAATCCCAGGCGGCCGCCGGGAAACAGGCGGCGGAGTTCGCCGCCGCCAGGACTTCGCTGGAACGCGACCTCGCCGAGCGCACCCGTTCGGCGGAACGCCTCGAAGGCGATACGCGCGAGCTGCAGGCGCGGCTCAAGTCGAGCGAAGAGTCACTCTCGGAGAAACAGCGGAAGCTGGAGACCGCCCTTCAGCAGCTCCAGACCCAGCAGGCGGTCGCGGCGCAGCTCCGCAAGGATATCCTGTCCCGCGACCAGGAGCGGGACGCCGCCAACCGTCTCCTGTCCAGAGCCCAGGCCGAACTCGACCTGGAAAAGCAAAACCGCATGGCGGCCGAAGAGAAAGCGTCCAAAGCGGCCCGGGCCCAGGAACGTCTGGAAAAGCAATTGGCCGAACAGAAGGACATGCAAGCGCAATTGCGCGCCTCCATCGGGAGCATGAATTCCCTGCGCGACAAGCTGCAGGCCAAACGCAACTCGCTACGCCCGTAGCCGCCTGCCCCTCGCGAAACGGCGACCGCCAAGGGCCAGGCCGGCTTCATGAGGAAGCACATCATCGCGACGCCGCGCTGGCCTGCCTGGGGCGAGCGGCACTGGCGAGCAGCGCAGGCTCCGGCCTGGGTTGTCGTCACGGCTGCGCTACTCCGCGGAAGAACTGTGTCGCGCCGCCCTTGGGCGCTATAAACAGGAACTCATCCTCCAGGCCTATTCCCGTTGGACCGGGTGTCCACGCCTCCAAGTCCGGCGAACTCTCAAGGGTGAAGCGAAGCCCAAGGGCGCCCCGCAGGCGCAGTCGGACGCGACCATCCCAGGTGAGGTCCGGAGCGTCCAAGGTCAGGGCCGGGTCTTCAATCCACCGCGCCAGGCCCGCGGCGCCCTTGTTGCCAGCGGAGTTGAACAGGCCGCCCACCCAGAGCGCGTTTTCTTGCCAGGCCAGCGCATACACTCGCGCGCGTTGGGTGTAGTGATTCAGCCCCGCGCCCAACGGCGCCCAGCGGCTGCCATCCCACCGCGCCAGACCAAGGACTGGCGCCGTGCCCGCATTGGTGAAGTTGCCGCCGACAAACACCTGACCGTTGTGCGCCAGCAGCGCATCCACCTCGCTGCCGCTCGCGCCGTTCTCCGCGCCCTCGCCCAACGGTCGCCAGCCGCTGCCATCCCAGCACGCCACGTTGTTAGCCGGTAGTCCGCCCGCAGTCTGGAATCGCCCGCCCACAAAAACCCGTGCCCCGTCCACCGCGATGGCCAGGACCAACGCGTTGCTGCCGCCAACGCCCTCACCCAAGCTGTCCCACCGCGCGCCGTCCCAGACCGCCACGCGATTCACGAGCTTGCCACCGGCGTTGGTGAAGTTTCCACCTGCATAGAGCCGGCCTGCACCGGCCGTGAGCACGCGCACCCGCGCGTCCACGCCCGCGCCCAAGGACGCCCAAGCCACACCGTCCCACGTCGCCAGATACGGAATGGGTGCAGACCCGGCCTGGGTGAAATCGCCTCCAACCACGAGATTCGACTGGAAGTGGGCGAGCGCATAGACGTTGCTGTTGACACCGCCGCCCAAGTCCGCCCACTCCCCGCCGACGCGGCCGGCAACGTTCCAAACATAGCGCCCCTCCGCGTTCGTAAACCTGCCGCCCACGTAGAGATTCGAGCCCGATACGGCCAGCGCCCGCACCCGCGCCCACTGGTTGGACACGGTGAACTTTCCCACTGCAGACCAGCGGTTGGATTCGAGGACCGCTACCATATCGGCCGGAACTCGGCCCGCAAACGTGAACAAGCCGCCCGCGTAAAGTTGGCTTCCGTTAGTAGCCAGACAGAACAACGAACCGGTCAGCCCCGACAAACCCAGGGCATGCAGCGGCCCCACCGGAGACCAGTCCCGCCCGTCCCAGACCGCCACGCCCGCCGCCCCCTGGCTCTGGACGGATTGGAAATAACCCAGCGCGAGCAGCCGGCCATCCGGATCCCACGCGAGCCGAATGGGCGCCTCGCCGCGCGCCCAGACCGACGTCCCCAAGGGGAGCCAGTTCGTGCCGTCCCACTTCGCCACGCGGTCGAGCAGCACCGAGCCCGAATTGGTGAACCAGCCGGCGGCAAACAAGTTTGTGCCGTCCGAAATCAAATGGTCTGCCGTTTCTCCCAACCCGCTCCCCAGCGAATTCCAATTGGCGCCGTTCCACCAGCCGACAAATGGAGTGTACGGATTGGTCGGAGCATAGAAACTGCCGCAGAGCCGGCCCTGGTGCAGCGCGATTGCCCAAACTTGCTGTTGCTGTTCGAAGAGCGGCTCCCAATTGGTGCCGGTCCATTGGGCGGAGTATTGAAGCGGTTGCCCGGCGACGGAGTAGAAATCCCCCACCGCGAAAAGCCGCTGCCCGTCCACCACCAACTCAGTCACGCGAGCCGTGTCGCCCGGATATGACGTGATCACACTGCCGAAGTGCTCCCACGCTTGCCCGTCCCACCGCGCCACGCCGTAGAGGTTGGTGTCGCCGGACAATGAGAATCCGCCGGCGACGTAAAGCCCGCCCGCGGTGGCGTTCAACGAGTGAACCTCGCCGGTCAGACCCCCAACGGGCAGCCATTGCGCGCCGTCCCAGCGCGCCAGGCCGGAAACGGCGTTGCTGTCGGAGCGATTGAAATCCCCGCCGGCATACAAGCCGCCCCTCCACGAAGCCAAGGCCAGGACGAATGAAGCGTTGAGAGAATCCCCCTCCAATCCATCGCCGAAGGGACGCCAATCCGCGCCGTCCCACCACGCCACTCGCTTGGCGGTGCTGCCTCCGGCCACCGTGAAGAAACCGCCGATGCAAAGCCGGCCATTCCAAGCGGTCGCGGCCAGCGCGGTGCTGTCCACGCCCGGGCGGCCGAAACGGAAATCCCAGCGCTCGTCGCCTGCCACCGCCGCCACGGCTGACCCGCGCCCCCCCGCCACGCCCAGGACTGCCGCAAAGCCAATGGCGAACAAGGCCAACGATTTCATGGCGTCACTGCAAACCTCACCGCGCACTCCTGTCACGCCTCTGCCAAAGGGCAGCCGCGTCGGAGAGAAGTCCCCAACCCCAACAGCATTCAAATGACCCCGAGAGCGACCGAAGAGCCCGGGGAAAGCCATGAGTTTGAGCCGGGATTGCGCCAGCGCTTGCCCGGAGGGGGACGCCGGAAGTCGGACGGCAAGCCCTCATCATCGTTGCGATTTCCGTCAGCGACTTCCCGGACGGTGGCAGTCTGCCATCGTGTCGCCGCCGACGCCTCGGCTTTCGCGTTATCCGGCCAGTTTCTGTCCCAGGATCAACGGCCAGACAAAGACGTAGAGGAACCACTTGCCCGCCTGCTGCCACAGGCTCAGCCCGGCCGGGTAAGGGACAAAGCCCAGCGTGAACAGCATGCCGGCCAGCCAAAAAATGCCCCATGAAAACGAGGCTCTGACGCTGACCTTGATCTCCGGCGGGGACGGTTTGTCTTGCGAATCGTTCATAACGGGAGCGGGCTGTGGGGTCTCTGAAGGCATGGCCGCACTCTGGGCTCGAACGGACGAAAAAGCAAGCGGGAAGCCCGCCGCCAAATCCGCTTGCGCGACCCGCCGAATTCTCCAAGTATCGGCGGCCGATGGGCGGTTTGTCTTGGTAGCGGACGCCCGGCTGGGCCGGGATGGGCGCATGGAATCGTTGTCCTCAGCAGACACTTGCGGCGTTTGCGGCGTGGAACTTCCCGCTGGCGGCTTCAGCGGCTTGTGTCCGCGGTGCCTGGTCACCACCGGAGCAGTGGGAGCCCGGGACAAGACTGCCACCACCCTTTGGCCGGAGACGGGAGAGCTGCTGGCCACAGGCCAGAGGGTCGGGGCCGGCCGCTTCACGCTGGTCGATCAGTTGGGGGAGGGCGGCATGGGAGTAGTCTGGCTCGCCATGGACGAGGAACTGAGCAAGGCCGGCAGCCCCTTTTATGTCGCCCTCAAGTTTCTGGCCCCCCGCATTCGTTCCGACCCGCGCGCGCTGGCGATGATGCGCGAGGAGGTGCTCCAGAGCCGCCGGTTGCGCCACCCGCGCGTGGTCAGCATCTACGACTGGCATGCGCTGCCAAAGGAGCCCACCTTCATCTCCATGGAATACGTGGAGGGGGTGAACCTGAGCCAGTTGCTCCGGCTCCAGCCAGACGGCCTGATGCGGTGGACCGCCGTGGCGCCGTGGATGCGGCAGTTGTGCGATGCGCTCGACTACGCGCACACCGAGGAGCGCCTCGTCCATCGCGATCTCAAGCCCGCCAACCTCATGCTCACCCAGCGCAGCGACCTGAAGCTGGCCGATTTCGGGCTGGCCCGGGCCTACGCGGGGCCGCAGGCGGAGAGCGCGCAGACCACGACGATCCGGGGCACCCCGCTCTACATGGGCCCCCAGCAGATGATGGGCCGGCCGCCTCACCCCACCGATGATCTCTACTCCCTGGGCGCGACTCTCTACGAACTGCTGACCGGCACTCCCCCCTTCTACACCGGCGAAAACCTCCTACAGCAGGTGCTGGATTGCCCCGCGGAACCCATCGCCGAACGCCTGGCCCGCCTCGGCCTCCAGAACGACATTCCAGCCCGCGTGCGCATGACGCTGGCATCCTGCCTGGCCAAGGACGCCGCCAGCCGGCCCCAAACCGCCCGTGAACTCAGCCACCGCCTCGGTCTGGCCCTCACCCAGGGCCAGGCGCCCGCGAGCCCGCCTGCTCATGCTCTTTCCGAACCCGCAGCCGAAGAGGAACCCGCCCCCGAGCCGACGCGCCGCGCCGTCGGCCCCGGAATGGCGCTGATGCTTCTGCTGATGCTGCTGGTCGCAGGCGGGCATCTCTTCCCCCGGAGCGCGCCCGTGCGGTGGCTCCAGGGCTGGATCGACCAGATGGTCGGCGCCACCCTGGGCGAGGGGGGAGCGCCGCTGCCACGCCCCGCGGGCCCCGGGCGCCTGGCCTTCGAGGTGGATCAGCCGGGCGCGTGGGTCAGGCTCTGCAAAGCCGACGGGTCTCTCTTCTGCGACGCCAGGCTGCAACCGGATGCCCTTTCCGGCGAGTTCAGGAGCATTCCCCCCGGCGATTATTCGCTGCAGGCGGAGAAGGAGGGCTTTGCCCCCGCGCGCGCCAACGTGCGAATTCATGGCTCGCGCCTGGCGCACGGCCGACTTCGACTGGTCCGCCCCTCGGCAGGCCGCGACAGCGGAGTGGAACTGGGCCTGCTCTACGCCTGGCCCGCGCCCGTCTCCTATGTCCTGTTGGACGACCAGGGCCGGCTTGTGGCCAGCAACTCCTTTCAGCGCGAGATTTTGCTGACGAACCTGGCCGCCCGGGCCTATCGCCTGCTGGCGGGGCTGGACGATTTCAGCCAGCCCAACGCCCGGCTGAGCATGCCGGTGTGCCTGCAGCCGGGCCGCACCAACTTGAATCTCAGTTTCTCAGGCGCCCGGCTTCAGATCTATATCGACAAGCCGGTGAGCGGCAAGGTCGAGGTCCGGGCGACGAATTCCTGGGGAGACACCATCGCCAAGACCCTCGATGAGCGATCCGGCGGCGCTTACTACCATTACCGGCTCGGCTGGCTGGAGAAGGCCGCTCCCGGCGAGTGGTCTCTGGTCATCTCCTCCAGGCCGGGCTGCGAGGACTACGTCACCAATGTTTTCCTTGCGCCGGGCGCCCAGCTAACTTTCACCAACGTCCTCGAGCCCTCCAGGAAACCGTGGGCGGGATTGAACTGGACCAACAGCCACGGCATGGCCCTGGTCTGGTTCGGCCAGCCCAGCCCGGGCTTCTGGGCGTGCTCCACCGAGACCCTCCGCAAGGACTATGCCGCCTTTGTCAAGGCCACTGGCCACCCGGCTCGGGAACTCGTGTCCGTGACCGCGCAGGGCTGGCTCAAGCGCGGCCACACCTGGGCCCAGCCCGGCTTCCCGCAGAGTGAGGAGGAACCGGTCGTCGGCGTCAGCTTCGAGGATGGCCTGGCTTTCTGCGACTG
This sequence comes from Verrucomicrobiota bacterium, assembly GCA_022711695.1. GTDB lineage: Bacteria > Verrucomicrobiota > Verrucomicrobiia > Limisphaerales > JACRJZ01 > JACRJZ01. The sequence continues at coordinate 6,168 of JAKLEJ010000121.1, forward strand.
GCTCAGCAAGAGCGAACAGGGCTGGAATCTGCGCTCCAACCAGTTCTACACGCTCCCCTCCGACGAGCAATGGAGCGCCATGGCCGGGGGCGGCCGTTTTCCCTGGGGGGACGAATGGCCGCCGAATCCCGCTGCGGTCAATTGCGCCGGTCTCGAGGTGGCGACGACGAATTGGTATCCCTGCTGGCCTACCCTGAGCGTCCGCCAGCACCGGGACCTCTGGGAGCGCACCGCGCCAGCGCTGCACGGCAGACCCAACGCCGCCGGCCTGCACCACCTGGGGGGCAATGTCGCCGAATGGTGCGCCGAATGGTACCGCAAGGAAATGAACGACCCCGCTCTGCGCCGGCTTCAGCCCTCGCTCGAGATCGACGGCGGGGGAGAGGTCTATCGGCTGCTGCGCGGCGGCTCCTGGTATTCCCACGACACCAACGACCTCGCGGCTGCAACGCGGTTGCCGGCCAAGCCGGACGAGTGCCATGACCGCTATGGATTCCGGGTGATCCTGACGCGTGGGGCGGCCCCGGCAGCGTTCTCCCAGGTCCGGCCATGAATCCTTTTGCCCAGCGCTCCCAGGACCGGCGCGCGCGCCGTCGCGGCCGCGCCGCCTGGCTGCTCCTCGGTCTCCTCATCCTCTGGCCCGCTGAGGCTCGCGCCCAACGCAGCCTGCCGCCCTGGCTCGACTCGAATATGGTCCTGCAGCGGCCTGCTCCGTCCATTCCCGAAACCAACGAGGCGCTGTGGGGATGGGCCGGCCGGGAGGATGCCGTAACCGTGGAACTGGGGAGCGGTTCCAAGCCGCTCAGGGTTCGGGTGCGGCCGGTCACCGGCGAGGCCACCGCCGGCAGGTGGGCTTTGACCTACCGCGAGCTGCGAGGCGAACTGCCGCTGTCCTCGAAGCCATTCGATGTCACCGTCCTGTGGCGGCAGAAGAAGGAGACGCAAAAGCAAACCCTCACCAACGTGGTCATGGGGGAGGTGTGGGTCTATGGTCAGCGACCGGCCCTGGGCCTGCCGGTGTCTGTCGCCGCCCAGCGCGCCACTTGCTCCCGTGCGCGGGGACGAGTGCGCCTGCTTCAGGCCCGCACCATCGATTGGCAGGAGCCGGCCGCGGCGATCCGCGCAAGCTGGCGGGAGTGGGACGACTCGCTCTGCGCCGAGCCCGGTCTGGCCAACGTCACCTGGGGTCTGGCGCGCGCGCTGGCCGAACAACCCGGCGACGGGGTGGTGGGGCTGATCGTGGCCGATTATGACGCCAGCCCGATCGAGTTTGCCAACGCCGGCGTCCGCGTCGAACTCATGACGCCCGAGGTCCAGCAGACCGTCTTTCGCGTGCCCGAGGTCGCATTCGCCTGGCAGGCCGCCACTCGCGCGGCGCGCGAGGCGGCTTCGGACTGCCAGACGGCCCTGGCGGAAATCGAGGCTCGGGCGGTTCAGTTGAAGTGGGAAGGAAAGACCTTCGACACCCCTCCGCCCCTCAGAATCCGGCCGCCGGAAAAGCTGGCCCTCACAGGCATTCCCTCTCTGTCCTGCCCTGTGCGCGGCGGCATTTGGTGAGGCGTGGGCAAAAAAAGAGGCCGGCTCACGCCGGCCCTGAAAGGCTTTGGAATTGGGGCGGGCCCTCAGGCCGCCGGAGCGTCTCCCACCTGGAAGCGGAGGAAGCGCCGGATGACGATCTCGTCGCCCAATGGCTTGGCCACAGTGTCCAGGTGCTGAAGGACGGACAAATCGGGGTTCTTCACGAATCCCTGGTCCATCAGGCAGTTGTCTTTGAAGAACTTCTCGACCTTGCCCTCGACAATCTTGGCGACGGCTTGCGGCGGCTTGCTCTTGACCAGGTCGGAGTTGGCGGCGATTTCGCGCTCCTTCTCGACGATCTGCGCGGGCACATCCTGGCGGCGCACCGCGATCGGGTTGGCGGCGGCGATCTGCAGGGTGATGTCCCGGACCAACTGCTTGAACTCGTCGCTGGCCACGGTGGCTTCCTTGCCGGCGCCCACCTCGACCAGCACCCCCACCTTGGCCCCGGTGTGAATGTAGGCGGCCACCATGCCGTTGCCCGCCACTTCCAGGCGGCTGTGGCGCCGGAACTGGATGTTCTCGCCCATCTTCGCCACTTGCGCCACACGCACGGTCTCGAGGTCCACCGCAGGGTTCTCGGCCAGCTTGCGGGCGATCTCGTCGCAGAACGCGCGGAACTCTTCGTTGCGGGCCACAAAGTCCGTCTCGCAGCCCACTTCCACCAGCACGCCCACACGCGCGCCGGGCTGGATCGCCTGGGCGATCACCCCGTCCTTGGCGTTGCGCACCGCTTTCTTGTCGGCGGTGGCTGCGCCCTTCTTGCGCAGAATCTCGACGGCGAGGTTCAGGTCGCCCTTGGCTTCTTCGAGCGCCTTCTTGCAGGTGAGAAACCCGGCGCTGGTCATGTCGCGCAGCTTGGCGACCGTTTCAGGTGTAATCTGAGACATAAAGGTTGTCGGTATGCTTCGGTTGCGGTTAATCCCTCGCTTCCGGTCTGGCCGGAAGAACCCGGGGCCGCTCGCGCTCGGTTCGCTTATTGGGC
>JAKLEJ010000122.1 GCA_022711695.1 Verrucomicrobiota bacterium
TGCTTGGAGGCCGCCCTCGCCGACACGGCGTACGAGGCCGGGCTGCGGGCTGGCCCGCGCGGCGGCGAACGTGTGGCCAACGTGCAGAGGCTTCTCTCGCTGGCCCGTCGTTTCGATCCCTGCCGGCGTCAGGGGCTCTATCGGTTCCTCAAGTTCGTCGAGGCCCAGGAGGAGGAGGCCGGGGAGGAGCCCGCGCCCCTGCCCACCCGCAACGCGGTCCGCCTGATGACCATTCACAGGAGCAAGGTGCTCGAGTTTCCGGTGGTGGCGCTGGCTGGATTGGGCGGCAAGTTCAATCTGCGGGACCTGACCCGTCCGGTGGCGTTGAATGATGTCTTCGGCTTGTGCCCGAAGATTCGAGCGCCCCAGTCCGGACCCTTCTATCCCAGCCTGGTTCATTGGCTGGCGGCCCGCCGCGAGCGCCGCGAAGCGCTCGGCGAAGAACTGCGTCTGCTTTACGTGGCCATGACGCGCGCGCGGGACACCCTCCTGCTGGTGGCCTCCGCTTCCGGTAAACGCTCGGCCGAAGCCTGGAGTTCTGCGGAGCCCCGGCCGTTGGCCGACCAGGAATTGATCGAGGCGGCTTGTCCGCTGGACTGGCTGCGGCTGTGGCTGCCGCAGGTCACCCGGCCGGGCGACTGGCGCGGCTCGGGAGCGGGGGGCAACGCCCTGCTAGGCTGGTCCATCTACCCTCGGAACGACCCGTGCCTTCGATCGCCCGGAACCAGGGAGCAGGAGTTCGCCAGTGGCCTGGCGCCCGCCGAAGCTTCGCCCGAGGCCCTGGCCCGGCTGCGCGAACGGCTGCTCTGGCGCTACGGGCAGGAGCCGGCGACCCTCGAGCCTGCCAAGGCAACCGTGAGCGCCCTGCGGCGGCGCGGCCTGGCCGGGGACGACGAGAGCGTCTCGCTTCGATTTGGCCCCGCGGTCCCGGGGCTGACGCCGCCGCGCTCTGGTTCCAGCGGCGGGCGGCTCTCGGCGGCGCAGCGCGGAACCGCTCATCATCTGTTCCTGGAACTGGCCCGGCTGGAGGACGTGCAGGGGGAGATCGCTTTGCGCAACCAGGCTCGCAGGATGGTCGAGGCAGGGCGCATGGCGGCCGAGGACGCCGCCGCCCTCGATTATACCGCGCTGCTGGCATTCTACCAATCGGACCTCGGTCGGCGGGTCTTGCGGCAACCCCGGAGCGCCATTCATCGGGAATTGCCGTTCACCGCCCGTTTCGGCAACGCCGACCTCGAGGCCGCTGGAGTCAGGCCAGGTCCCGATCCGGCCGGCGGCTGGCCTGAGGGAGAATTCCTCGTGGTTCAAGGCGCAATTGACCTCGCGGTCATTCTCGAAACGGAGATCTGGCTGGTGGATTTCAAGACCGACGCGGTCCAACCGGCGACCTTGCCGGAGAAGATCCGGTCCTATCGGCCGCAGGCGGCCCTCTACGCCATGGCCCTGGAGAAAATATACCGGCGGCCGGTCCGAGAGCGTTGGCTCCACTTCCTCATGTCTGGCCAAAGCGTCCCGATTTGAGCTTCATCGCTTCGCGGGCGTTGGCGGGCGGTTGGGTTGTGGAAATAGAATCAGCCCAGGCGGCAACGCCGCCTGGGCTGATGCGCTGAAAATGAAGCTTACTTGGCGGGGGTGGGGGCGGACTCGTCCGCCGGCGCGGCGGCGGGTGTCGCCGTGGCGGTCCCGGCGGCCTTGGCCGCGGCCTTGAGTTCTTTGTCGGTCCGGGTCTCCTTCTCCTTCACCAGCGTGGCCCCGCGACCGAGGCGTTTGCGCAGGTAGGTGAGCTTGGCCCGCCGCACGTTGCCTTGCCGCTCCACCTCGATCTTCTCCACGCGGGGCGAATGCACGGGAAACACGCGCTCGACTCCCTCGCCGTAGCTGATGCGGCGGACCGTGAACGTGGAGTTCAGCCCGTGGCCGCGCCGACCGATGACCACACCCGAAAAGACCTGGATGCGCTCCTTGTCGCCCTCTTTCACCTTTGTGTGCACGCGGACGGTGTCGCCCACGCTGAACTTGGCAGCGTCCTTGCGGTACTGCTCCGACTCGATTTTGTCAAACAATGCCTGGCTCATAGATCATTGACCTGTTGCGAACCGCCCCCGGGCCCGTTCGTCTCTTCGGGCTTCGGGGCCGGCCTTAAATTCTCGTTCGTTTGGCCCAGCAAATCCGGCCGCCGTTTCGCCGTGCGCAGGCGGGCTTGCTCGGCCCGCCATTTCTCGATCTCCGCGTGGTGCCCCGACAGCAGCACTTCCGGCGCGCGCATCCCGCGGAACTCGGCCGGCCGCGTGTAATGCGGATACTCCAGCAGCCCGTGGCTGAACGACTCGTCCAGCGCGCTTTCGTCGTCGCCCAGCGCTCCGGGGATCAGCCGCGTCACCGCGTCGATCACCACCATCGCGGGCAGTCCGCCGTTGGTCAGGACATAGTCGCCGATCGACACTTCCACATCCACCAGCGCTTCCACCGCCCGTTCGTCCACCCCTTCGTAGCTGGCGCAAATGAACAGCAGATGCGCCTGCTGGGACAGTTCCCGAGCCAGCCCTTGCTCGAACTTCCGTCCTGCCGGCGTCATGAGGACCACTCGCGTCGCCTCGCTCGCCAGGCTCTCCACCGCTTCAAAGAGCGGCTCCGGTTTCAGAACCATTCCCGGCCCGCCCCCGAACGGCCGATCGTCCACCGTCTTGTGCCGGTCCCGGGTCCAGTTCCGCAAATTGTGTATCCTGAGATCGAGGAGCCCCTTCTCCCGGGCGCGCCGCACCATGCTGACATCCAGCGGGCCGGCGAACATTTCCGGGAAGAGCGTGAGGACGTCGATTCTCATGCCCGTCACCGCCTGGCCGGCTCAACTGGCCGGGCGATCCTCGATGATCTCCAACGAGCAGCGCAGGCCCTTCTTGGCGCTGCCAGCCTGGAGCAGGCTGCGCAGGGTGTGGATGGTCTTGCCCTGCCGGCCGATGACTTTGCCGACATCTTCAGGGTTCATCCGCAGCTCGTAAATCGTTGTGCCCTGATGCTCCACGGGCGTTACCGTCACTTCCTCGGGGTGATCCACCAGGCCCTTGACGGCGATCTCGAGGAAAGTCTGCATAAGTCTCCAGGTTAGGCGGTCGCCGCCGCCGCCGCCTTGGCGCTCTTCTTGATCATGCTGGCCACCGTCTCGGTGGGCAGCGCTCCCACCTTCAGCCAGTAGTTGGCCCGATCCAGATCGATCTTGTACTTGTCTTGCTTCCGATCGGGCACATAGGAGCCGATCTCCTCGATGAACCGGCCGTCGCGCGGGCTGCGCGAATCCGTCACCACAATGCGGTAGGCCGGGGTGTTCTTGGCCCCGATTCTCTTCAAGCGAATGCGTACTGCCATAGTAAATCGTTCCCTTTTCGGCGCGGCTTGCGTCCCGGCAGCGGCCAGGCCGTTTTCAGCGGCTTCCGAAAAAGAGGGCAGAGCCTAGTCGTCGCCTCCGGGGTTGGCAAGCGCGGATTTGCACAAATTTTCATCCCCCCTCCGCCCCCCTCCCGTTCCTTTGTCGGGGCGCCGTTCGGGGCGCTGCTGGTCTAACAGACGGCCCGGATTCCCTTTGGGGAATCCGGGCCGTGAACTCAACCGCCGCAGGGCGGCTCCCGGCCGCAAGCGGCTGGGACTGTGCGGGCTGAAGCGCGTCGCCGCGGGGCCGGCATCAGACTGTTCAGAACTTGTAGGCGGTTCCGGCCAGCAGGCGGATGTCGTTTTCCTTCCGTCCCGGCGAGGGTTCGCTGTCGTACATGTCCTGGAACACCACCCGCAGGCTCCAATGCTTGGTGATGGCGGTGTCGATGCCGACTTCGGCGGTGATCAGGTATTTGTCCGCCCAGCGATCGATCTGCGGCACGTAGTCAATCGACTGCCAGATCTTGGTGCTGTCGGTAAGCTTGTGTTCGAAGCGCTCGCCGAAGCGGGCCGCCCAGAAGGAACTGGAAGGCGTGGCTTCAAGATTCTCCATCACCAGGGCCGGACCGGCTTCCACCGCCAGCGTGGTCTTGGGGGTCTTGATCAGGTAATAGCCGGCCAGGGGGCTGATCTTGAACCGGTAGTCCACCCCGGCAATTTCGTCGTACTGCCCGTCCACGCGCAGACCGGCGTAGAAGCGATCGCTAAACAGGTGGTTGTATTGGCCGAAGCCCTGGATAAACTCGGTGTTCTTCGTGTTGACGCCGTCGGTTTCGCTTTCGCCGTAGCCGCCGCTGAGCCCGAAGGCCAGTTCATCACGCTCCCACTTGCGCTTGGTGTCCAGGCTCAAGGTGGCCATGAAGCTTTCGCTGTTGCCGCGCGTGAGCGTGACCGCCGCCGCCGCGGTGCTTTCCCATCCCTTGGGAGCCTCTGCCGCCTTCGCGTCCTGCGCCATGGCCGCCGGCGCGCAGATCACTGCCGCCCCCAGCGCGATCGCCCCGTTTCTGAATGACTGATGGTTAGTCTTCATTGGATTAATGGTTTCTGCTCTTTCTGGCCGCTGCCCGGAATCTCATCCGCGTCGGCCGGTGTCTGATTCGAATTGCCGCTCCGAGTCCCAGGCTGTGGACGGCCACTTCTGCCCTCCCCACACGAACGGGTGTGGACCAGCCTGTCCGGGGCGACAAGTTGTGTGCCATACTACTTGCCGGTCTTGTCAATGCAAGCCTCGAAAACCAGTGCCCGCTCGTCTCCCCGCCCAAGCGTTTGTCCCGCTCCTGCTTGTTTGCAGGGACAAGGAGTCTCAGCCTCGCGCCAACAAATGTTTTTTTCCACCGCTTGACGCTCGGCTTGGAAAGAGCGCATAATCTCTTGGCCGTCAGATGGCCCTTTGCCTGAGGACGAGTCAAGGATTCCGGCGTCGTTTGTTGTCGGAATGGCCGCGAATGGCGGGGCCGTGGCGCGCGGGGGGGGATTGGGGATAACGGATCGCCCTATCATGTTGATGAACAGATTTGAGCATTTAGGCAGGCCGGCGGCCTGGGTTTGCCTTGGCATCTGGCTGGTGACGACGCGGGATGCCCAGGCCTACATTGACCCAGGCGCCGGGAGCTACCTTTTTCAGATTCTCATCGCCGGGCTGACCGCGCTGGTGTTTTTCTTTTCCGCGCTGCGGCGCAAGGCGGTGGCCGCGATCAAACGTCTGTTCGGGAACGGGGACGCCGCCAATCCTGCCGAAGTGGAGGCCAAAGAGCCCTTGCCGCCCAAACCGTAGGGCGGCCGCTTGCGCGTGGAATCCAAGGTCGATGCGGAGGCGCGGAGGATGGAGCCGCTCGGCGCCTCGTTTCGAGATCCAAGCGGGGCGGTGGTTCGCAGCGGCGGGGAGATCCTCCGGGTGGTGCGCCCTGTTTACCAGCCGCATTACGAGCGTTTCATGGCCTCGGGCCTTTGCCAGGCCCTTGTCGATGCAGGTCTGCTCATCCCGCACACCGAGGTCGAGAGCCGCTCTGACGAGATCTTCAAGGTTTTGAGGCCACGTCAGCTCGAATTCGTTTCCTACCCCTACGAGTGGAGTTTTAGCCAGCTTAAGGATGCCGCCCTGACGACTTTGCGCATCCAGAAGGAGGCGGTGGCCCGGGGGATGAATCTGAAAGACGCCAGCGCCTTCAACATTCAGTTCCTGGACGGCCGGCCGGTGTTCATCGACACGCTCTCGTTTGAAATCCTGCCGGAGGGCCGCCCGTGGGCGGCCTACCAGCAATTCTGCCGGCATTTCCTGGCGCCCCTGGCGTTGATGAGCCGGCGCGACCCCAGGCTGGGGCAACTGTCGCGGACGCACCTGGACGGGGTACCCTTGGACCTGGCCAGCAAGCTGCTGCCGCCGGGCACTTGGGCCCGCTTGTGGCTGCTCGTGCATGTGCATCTCCATGCCCGCAGCCAGAGGCGGCACGCCGATGCCGACCCCGCCTCCGCCCCGGGGCGCCGCGCCGGGAGCTACAGCCTGCGGTCGTTGCTGGGGCTGATCCAGAGCCTGGAATCGGCCGTCAATTCGCTCCGCTGGAGCCCCCAAAAAGCGGTGTGGGGCGCCTACTATCAGACCACCGTCACGGGCGGGGACTACGTCCGCCGCAAGCAGCAGGTCGTGTCGCAGTGGTTGGAGCGGCTCAATCCGCGTTCGGTCTGGGATCTGGGGGCCAATACCGGCGTCTTCAGCCGGTTGGCGGCGGGGCGGGGGGTTCCCACGCTGGCTTTTGACGGAGACATCGACTGTGTGGAGATCGGTTATCTCGAGGGCCGTCAGCGCGGCGAAAGACATCTCTTGCCGCTGCTGATGGATCTGACCAACCCCAGCCCAGCCTTGGGCTGGGAATGCCGCGAACGCATGGCCTGGCTGGAGCGCGGCCAGCCCGATCTGGTCATGGCCCTGGCCCTGGTTCACCACCTGGCCCTGGCCAACAACCTGCCGCTGGACCGCCTGGCGGACTTCTTCGCGCGGCTGGGCGCGAGGCTGATCGTGGAGTTCGTTCCCAAGGCCGATTCCAACGCCCGGAAGCTCCTGCGGGCCCGCGAGGACATCTTCCCCCGCTACACGCGAGAAGATTTTGAAATCGCCTTCCGCCGGCGTTTCGCCATCGAGGCCGCGGAGCCGATGGCGAACTCGGAGCGGGTGCTTTACCTGATGCGTCGTCATGAGGGTCAATAAGCTGATCCCGCGCCATCCCCCGGCCTTGCACCCCTTCCTGGTGGGCAGCCTCTTCGTTTTGGGCGGCTATCGCGAGGCGCGGTCCTTTGTGTCGTTGGGCGAGATGTTCCTGAACTTGGGTGTGGTTCTGGCATGCGTGCTCCTCCTTTACCTGCTCCTCAAGCGGCTGGTGAAGACTCCCTTCAGGGCCTCGGCGCTGGCCACCCTCTTCGTCACATGTTTCTGCTTCTTCCATTACTTCCGTCAAAACATCGAGGGCGTCCTTCGCGGCCTGGGCCTGGGCGATTGGATCCGGCCCCGGGTGGTCCCGACGATCGTCCTGGCGGTCTTTGTGACGCTGATGGCGCTGACCCTGCGGGCGACGAAGCCGCTGCGCCTGGTCAAGGCCTTTCTCAACGCGGCCGCGGGGCTGGCCTTGGCGGTGACGTTGGTCCAACTGCTGGTCTGGCCAGGACCGCGGCAGGCTGCCCATTTCCCGCCGCGGCCTGAGTTCCGCCCTCCCGAGGCGACGTTGACCAACGCGCCGGACATCTACTTCCTGATCATGGATTCGCACACCAGCCTGGCCGCCTTGCAGGAGTATTGGGGGTACGACAGCGCCGAGTTTGCCGGCTTTCTGCGCCGAGGCGGCTTCATTGTGGTCACCAATGGCGTCAGCGCCTATGCGGGCACCTCCCTGTGCATGGCTTCGACCTTCAACATGGCCCCCGTGCCCGACCCGTTGACGAACAGTGCGGGCTACGCCCAGTATGGCCGGCTCGCCCGCGAAATCCGGGCCTCATTCGTGCCCAGGCAGTTTCGCTCCATGGGCTATGAGGTCGTCAACCTGTCGCCGTTTGCCGTCCTGGATCGGCCGCCCTTCTACTATTACCCCTTCATGAATGCCGCCCGCCTCCATTCCGTGCTGCTGGAGGAGTCGCTTGTCAGTTTTCACTGGCGGTTTGTGGGCATGCCGAACCTCGACCAGGTCAACCGCGACATCCTCGCGCGCCTTGAGGACCTCGCCGCCCGGCCGGGCGAGCGCCCGCGCTTTGTCTATGCGCACCTGATGATGCCGCATTTTCCCCTGTTCTTTGACCGGGACGGCCGGCCCCAGCCTCGCCCCTTCCGCAACGACTACTCGATGCAGGACTACCTCGAATACCTCATTTACTCGGACCGTGCCGTCACCAATCTCCTGGACCGGTTGACCGCGCCGTCCGGAAGACCCTCGCTCGTGATCCTGCAGGGGGACCACGGGTTTCGCGAGGTCCCGGAGCCGCTGCGCGTCCGGGAGGCCACGCGCATCCTGATGGCATTCCACTTGCCGGGCGGCCCCGCCCCCGAACTCCATGCGGGAATGGCTGCGATCGACACATTTCCGTTTCTGTTCAACCGGTGCTTTGGGACCGCTTTCCCCATGACGCCGATGCCGGCCGGCGCGGCGACCACAAACTCCAGCCCGACTCTTCCCGCAAGAACCTCCGGTTAGCTCGGGGCCTGTTCCCGGGCGGCGGCTCGGGCGGCGCGGCGCTCCTTGCCGACCTTGTCCGCGGCGAAGATCCAGAACGGAAAGATGACCAGGATCGTCGCGAACCCCAGGCCCTGGCCCAGCCACTTCACGCGATTCTCCGCTTCATAGCGGGATTTGGCGCGCTTGTGAATCCAGAGGGTCCCGCCCAGCCCGAGGACCAAGGCGACACCAAGAGCGATGGCGGTGATGAGGAGCGGCCGTCTAAAATGACGCAGCGCCGAGGGAGGTCGCGGCGTCGGCGGCTCGGGACTCGAGGGCGTTTGCGGCGCGTCGGAGACCATGCCCGAAGGCTGCAAGCGCGGCGGGCGGATGTCAACGCCGAAGCCCTCCGCAAGCGCCCGGCGATTTCCGCCGTGCATTCGGGAACGGGGGGCGCCAAGAATCGGCCATGAATATCGTGGGGATCATCCCGGCCCGGTTTGGTTCGACCCGGTTTCCGGGCAAACCGCTGGCCTTGATCGCGGGCAAGCCGCTGATCCGGCGCGTGGTCGAGCGGTGCCGCGCCGCCGTCTCCCTCAGCGAGGTGATCGTGGCCACTGACGACGCCCGCATCGCCGAGGCCGCGCGCGGCTT
>JAKLEJ010000123.1 GCA_022711695.1 Verrucomicrobiota bacterium
GCGGCTGCGAAGCCCGCGTCAACGGCAAGCCTTTCGCCCACGACACCAAGCCGGGCTCCTACCTGGCCATCGACCGCGAGTGGAAGTCGGGCGACAGAGTGGAGCTTCGCCTTCCCATGAGCCTGCGGTTGGAGGCGATGCCGGACGATCCGAACCGCGTCGCCATCTGCTACGGCCCGTGCGTGCTGGCGGGCGCGCTGGGCAGCGAGGGCATTGTTTCGCCGATGCCTTACGCCAAGGGGCAGTCCGACTTTTTCAACGGCAAAACCGCTCCTCCCGCCCCCATGCTCCTCGCCCAGGGGCGTCCCGTGGCCGAGTGGGTGGAAGCCATTCCCGGGAAGCCGCTCACGTTTCGCACCCGGAACGTCGGCAAGCCCGAAGACGTGACCCTCGTCGCGTTCCACACCCTGCCGCCCCAACGCTACTCGATCTACTGGGACCTGCTGACGCCCGAGCAATGGCGGGCCCGTCAGGCGGCCGAAGCAGCCCAGGCCCAGCGTGAGCGCGACCTGGGCGCGCGGACCGTGGACGCGGTGCGCGTGGGCGAGTTCGAGCCGGAGCGGGCGCACAACTTCCAGAGCGAGCGCAGCAACTCGGGAACGTTCAACGGCCGGCTCTGGCGCGACACCCGCGAGGGCTGGTTCAGCTACGAGCTGAAGGTCGCGCCGGAGACGCCGCTGGCGCTGCGCTGCGCCTACTGGGGGAGCGACGGCGGCAACCGCGTCTTCGACATTCTCGTCGATGGCGAGAAGCTGGCGACGCAGCGGCTCGAGCAGAACAAGCCGGGCGAGTTCTTCGAGGTGGAATACCCGATTCCGGCGAGGCTCACCGCGGGCAAGGCTCGCGTGACGGTCCGTTTCCAGGCGCACCCGCAATGCATGGCCGGCGGCCTGTTCGGGCTGCGGACGGTCAAAGCCGCCGGGCCTTGAGACGCGAATCCGCAGTCGTGATCGAGGACGCGCTGGCTGCGGATGTCGCCCCAAGAAAGGCTTTCCAGCGACGCCAAAACGCGGGATACACTCGGCCCATGAAAGCCGCCGCCGCTCTTGCGTTCGCTGCCGTTCTCCTCGTCATTCGTCCGGGCGCCGCTCCGGCGGCCGCGCCGGACTTTGGGCCGAATGTGTTGATCTTCGATCCGTCGATGACGAACAGCCAGAGCCGGCTCGACGCCCTCTTCCGAGCGCAGGAGCGCAGCCAGTTCGGCTCGAATCGCTATGCCTGCCTCTTCAAGCCGGGCAAGTACGACCTGGACGTGCAGGTGGGATTCTACACGCAGGTGCTGGGCCTCGGGAAGTCGCCCGACGATGTGGCCATCACCGGGGCGGTTCGGTGCAAGGCCCGCTGGATGGCCAACAACAACGCCACCTGCAATTTCTGGCGCTGCGTCGAGAACCTCTCGGTGACGCCCACGCTGGACCAGAACATCAACGTCTGGGCGGTGTCGCAAGCCACGGCGCTGCGTCGGGTCCATGTGAAGGGCGCCCTGAACCTCTGGGACGGCGGCTGGTCCAGCGGCGGATTCATCGCGGACTGCAAGATCGATGGCCAGGTGAATTCGGGCTCGCAGCAGCAATGGTTCTCGCGCAACGCGGAGTGGGGCGGCTGGAAGGGGGCCAACTGGAACATGGTCTTCGTCGGGGTTGCCAACCCCCCGCCCGGCCGCTGGCCCGATCCGCCCTACACGGTGATCGAGCAGACGCCCCTGATTCGCGAAAAACCCTACCTGTTCATCGACGACGGAGGGAGCTACTTCGTCATGGTCCCGCGCCTGAGCGCCAAGGGCTCGCAGGGGACCACGTGGTCAGCCGGGCCCACGCCGGGCACGCCCATCCCGATCGAGCAGTTCCACCTGGCGCGCCCGGAGACCGACACCGCCGCCACCCTCAATGCCGCGCTCAGCCAGGGAAAACACCTGCTCCTCACCCCAGGCCTGTTTCGCCTGGAGAACAGTCTCCGGGTGACGCGGCCGGGGACGGTGGTGCTGGGGCTGGGCTACCCGACCCTGCAGGCGGATCGCGGCACGCCCGCGCTGGTCATCTCGGATGTGGACGGCGTGAAGGTGGGCGGAGTCCTGCTCGAAGCCGGCGCCCTCAACTCCGAAACTTTGCTGAAAGTGGGCGAACCGGGAAGCCGGGTGTCGCACGCGGCCGACCCCATTTTCCTCTGGGACCTCTATTGCCGGGTGGGAGGAGCCCGGGCCGGCAAAGCCTCCTGCATGGTGACCCTACACAGCCACGACGTGGTGGGAGACAATTTCTGGCTCTGGCGCGCGGACCACGGCCGGGGCGCCGGCTGGACCTCCAATCCCAACAAGCACGGCCTGATCGTGAACGGCGACAACGTCACCCTCTACGGCTTGTTCGTCGAGCACACTCAAGAGTATCAGACGGTGTGGAACGGCAACGGGGGGCGGGTCTATTTCTACCAGTCGGAGATGCCTTGCGATCCCCCGAGCCAGGAGGCCTGGAAACATGGCGAGGTCAACGGTTACGCCTCCTACAAGGTGGCGGACAACGTGACAACCCATGAAGCCTGGGGGCTGGGCGTCTATTGCGTGTTTTATGCCGCGCCGGTTGTCGCCGAAAACGCCATCGAGACGCCGCCCGCGCCCGGGGTGAAGATGCGCCACATGGTCACGATCCGGCTTTCCGGGCGCCCCAACAGCGGCATCAATCACGTGATCAACGGCAAGGGCGCGCCGGTGATCACGACCCGGAAATCGGTGGTGGACTAACCGGGGGGGAACGTGCGGCTAACAAGTTGACGGGTCCGGAGGAGCCATTGGGCGCGCTGTTCGGGCGTGCTGGTGATGATCACGCCAAACAGCTCGCGATGCACCTCCTTCACCCCGCAGAACCCCCACACGCAGCGCTTCCACAAGCCTTCGAGCGGATCGCCGTAGAGGGAGATTTCCTTGTCGGCGGGCGTGTTCGAGGTGGTGAACACCAGCGCGGCGCGAGCCTTGAGCAGCCCGATGATGATGCCTTCGCCATTGGGGGCGGTTCCAAATTTGTAGGCCACGCCCGGCCGGAGCACCCGGTCCATCCAGCCCTTCAGGATGGCCGGCGGCTGGCTCCACCAGTTCGGATGCGCCACCACGATCCCGTCCGCCTCGGCGATCTCGCGGCCCTGCGCGGCAATGTCCGGCGGCACGTCGGCTTTCATGGGGATTTCCTCGAAGGGCAGCAGCGGATCGAACTTCTCCGCGTGCAGATCGTGAAAGGCGACGGTGTGGCCGTTCTGCTCGAGCTCGGCCGCGGCCGTCCGCGCGATGGCGTGGTTGAAGCTGCCCGGATTCGGGTGCGCAACGATGACTGAAATCTTCATGATTCGAAAACCGAGGGCGAAGGCTAGCACCGGCGCGACCGCGATGTCAGCGAAATACGACACCGCAGGCGCGCGCCACGGGGACGGGGAGAGCGCGGGGGCCTCCCGCTTCAGAGGGTGTAGCCCGCCGAGGCGGCGTCGGCAGCGAACATCTTGACGGTGTCAAGGGAAAGCGCGTCCAGCTCCATGCCGCCGAGCTTGATGGCCTTGGCGAGGATGTCGTGCGGCACGGTCACGATGTGGCAGCCGCAGTCCTCGGCCTGCCAGATGTTGAGCGCCTCGCGCACGCTGGCCCAGAGCAATTCGGCGCGCGGCCGCTCCTCGAGGAGCGCCCGCGCCGACCGCATCAGCGGGGCGGGGTCGTGGCCCGTGTCGGCAATGCGCCCGGCGAAGACCGAGACCACCGAGGGCACGCCGGGATCGAGCGCCTCGGCCACCGCCCGCACCTGCCCCAGGGTGAGGATGGCGGTGACGTTCAACTGGACGCCTTCCCTGGCCAGGTCGCGGATGAGCGGCGCCGAAGATTCCCGGCGGGTATTGGTGACCGGGATCTTCACATAGACGTTCCGCTGCCAGGCGGCAATCTTGAGAGCCTGTCGCCGCATCTCGGGGAAATCGTCGGAAAAGACCTCGAATGAAATGGGTTTGTCGCGCACCGTCTGGAGGATCTCCCGGGCAAAAGCCTCATAATTCACGATGCCGGCCTTGCGCATCAGGGTGGGGTTGGTGGTCATCCCCTGGATCAACGGGTTCGCGTACAGATCCAGCATGCCCTTCTTGTCCGCCCCGTCGGCGAAGAGCTTCACCTTGAGCTGCGATAACGGAATATGCATCGTTGCGCCAAAGCTACCATGGCTTGGGCCAAACCAAAAGCAGGTTTTGGCGCGACCCGCCCCCCCCATCCGCAAATGCCGCATCACATGGCGCGGTTCCGGTAATGCAGAATCCGGAACTCGGGCCGTTCCTCCAAAACCCCCTCCAGCCGGAAGCGATCCTCGAAGGGCGGGAAGAACACGTCGCCCTCGACCTCCCGCAGCACCAGCGTCAGGTAGAGGTCCGAGCAGCGTGGCAGCGCCTGGACATAGACCTCGGCCCCGCCGCAGATGAACACCTCGCGGGGATCGCCCTCCACGTTCAGCTCCTCCAGACTCCTGCAGACCGTCACGCCCGGATGGCTGAAGCCGCCTCGCGTCAGCACGATGGTCGCGCGGTCCGGCAGCGGCCGGCCGATCGATTCGAACGTCTTCCGACCCATCACCAGAATGTGGCCTGTGGTGGTCCGCTTGAACCACCGAAAGTCCTCCGGCAGGCGCCAGGGAATCCGGCCGGCTTGCCCGATGACCCGGTTGAGCGACATGGCGGCGATGGCCTTGAAGGGCCTCATGGCGCCGAAAGCGGCCTGCCCACGGCCAAAGGTTGTCCCGGCCGGCGTGCTCCGCCAGTTGTCATCTGGTGGCTCATTGGTCTCCGCTCACGCACGCGACCATAACAGGCCGGCCCGCCGCCGGGCAATCTTCCGCGTGCAACCGGCGCCACGTCGGCGCCGCTGCCCCCGGTCTGCGGCATGCCGCGCGCCGCTTTCCTGCCGCGGCGCGCCACAAAAAGCCCGGGCCGGCTAGGCCGGCTGGCCAGTGCGCTCGAGGAGTCGCGCCAGCGCCTCCTGGAGGTCTCCCACCGTGCGGACCTCCTCCATTTCCTCGTCTGGAATGCTGAGATTGAACGTCTCCTCGACGGTCATGCCGATTTCCACCATATCCAGCGAGTCTGCGCCCAGGTCTCCCATGATGAGGGCTTCGGGGGCGATCTGGTTCCGCTCGATGCCGAGCTGCTCCATCAGGATGTCCTGCACCTTGGCGATCGTTTTGTCCGAGAGGGTCGTGTTCATAACAGTTGAGATTCGATTAGTGGCGCGGTTGTTCTGCCGCCCAGGCCACCGTAGCGCGTCAAAGTGGGCTTGCCAGGCGGATGATTGCCAGTTACATTACTTGGTAGTCATGTTTGCCAGACTCTTCGCGGAGGCGGGGCTTTCGCTGGACCGGCTGCGAGCCCTGGTGGAGGTGGGAGCGGCGGGGGGCATTGCCAAGGCGGTCGAGGCCGACCCCACGCGCCAAAGCCAGTACAGCCGGCAGATCAAGGAGCTGGAGGACTTCTTCCAGGCCAGGCTGGTCGAACGGCATGGCAAGGGGATCCGCCTGACGCCGGCGGGAAGGGAGCTGGCGCGCATTTCCAGGTTCTTCCTGCTCGGGCTCTCGAATTTCCACCGCGGCTGCCTGATGGAAGAGCAGTCTTTCCGGATCGGCGGCGGGGCCGCTTTCCTGGAGTGCGTGCTGCTCCCGGTCCTGGCGGGATCGGGCGCCGCCGAAAAGGGGCCGCGCTACGAGACGGAGATCGCCACGGACACCGAAATCGAGCGACGGCTTCACGATTTGACGCTGGACTTCGGCGCGATCACAGCCGGGACGATCAGCCGGCCGCTTCAGATGCAGGCCGTTGGATCGTGGCGGCTGCAACTGTGGGCGCCCAGGGCGGGGTGGCGAACCGAAGCCAAGGCGCTGCGGGCTCTCCGTGAAGGCCGCCTGCCGTTGGCCATTGCCTCGGGCGAAGCCTCCCTAAGCGGGCTGGAGTTTCTCAGGGAGTGCCAGCCGCGCCTCAACTGCGCCAGTTTCTCGGGGGCGAGAGCGGCGCTGGAAATGGGAACCGCGGCAGCGCTCCTGCCCGATTTCCTGTCTCCGCCGCCGACGGCTAAGGCGTTCTTGCAGGTGCGGCTTCCGGAGTTGGCCGGGGTCGAATTCCAATACCGCCTGGCCTGGAATCCCCGGCTGCTGCGGCTCAATCCCCACGCGGGCCGCCAGCGGGACTTTCTGCTGGAGGCGCTGGCGGAACGCATGTCCGGAAAGCGGGCCGGATGAGGCCCCGATTCCGCCGCCCGCTTCGTCCTATGGGTGAGACATGCGGGCTACACCGCCACCGGGAACTTGATCGGCGGGTGCGGGTCGTAGCCCGCGAACTCGAAGTCTTCAAGGCGATACTCGAATATCGAGGGAGGCCGGCGCTTGAGGATGAGCCGGGGAAGGGCCCGCGGCTCGCGCGTCATCTGCTCCCGGACCCCGTCGAAGTGATTCAGGTAAATGTGGCAATCGCCGCCGGACCACACGAAATCGCCGGGCTGAAGGTCGCACTGTTGGGCGATCATGTGGGTGAGCAGGCAGTACTGGGCGATGTTGAACACCAGGCCCAAGGCGCAGTCCGTGCTGCGCTGATAGAGCAGGCAGGAGAGACGCCCCTCGGCGACGTAGAACTGGAAGAGCGCGTGGCAGGAGGCAAGGGCGGCGCGGCCGGCGCGGACATTGTCCTGCGGGCTGAGATGTTCCTCGGGCAACACTGCCGGGTTCCAGGCGCTGACGATGTGACGGCGGGAGTTGGGGTTGAGCCGCAATTGCTCGATGACCCTGGAGATCTGATCGATGCGGCGGCCATCGGGGGCCTGCCAGGCGCGCCACTGGGCGCCATAGACGGGGCCCAGGTTGCCGTGTTCGTCGGCCCAGGCATCCCAGATGCGGACCTTGTTTTCCTGGAGGTATTTGACGTTTGTGTCGCCCGCCAGGAACCAAAGCAGCTCGTGGATGATCCCCTTGAAGAACACCTTCTTGGTCGTCACCAGCGGAAAGCCCGCGGCCAGATCGAACCGTAATTGGGCGCCGAAGACACCCTTCGTGCCCGTGCCGGTGCGGTCCTGCCGCACAACGCCCGTTTCCATTATCCGGGCAAGGAGATCCAGGTAGGGTTTCATCAGGCGCTCAGGCTTTCGGGTAAAGCGGCGCGCCGCCCCCGGGCAGCGGGGGACGCGGGCTCATTCGTTCTTTGCGCCAGGCGCCTGGGTTGCGGAGAATCATCCATGGTGCGGTCAATCCGCCACTCATTTCCCGCCTGAGGCCAGGTTTGTCAAGCCTGCGGGCGCCGGAGCAGCAGGAATCCCCTGAAGCGGGGCAGGCGTCTCCCGGGCGGAGCGGCGATAGGGGCCGGGTTTGACGCCGGTGAGCCGCTCGAAGACCACCCGGAATCGGCGCAAATCCCGGAAACCGCACTGGCGAGCCACCAGGCTGAGGCTGAGCTTTGCCCGCGAGGCCAACATCTGGCGGGCGCGGGCGACACGTTGTTGATTGATGAAGGCGTACGGGCTGCAGCCCAGGGCAGAACGGAAACGCCGTTCCAGCCGGCGTCGGGACAACCCGCTGGGGCCCACGAGCCGTTCCACCCCGAAGGGCTCGCCCAGATGGGCCTGGATCTCCCGCACCGCGCCGGCCACCAGACCATCCTCAATCGCCAGCGTATAGGAGGAAGCCCGGGCCGCCACCCCGTCCGGCGGCAGCAGCAACGCGGCGCCCGGCGCCCGCTCGCCGCGCATCAGGCGGTCCAGCAGCGCCGCGGCCTCCCATCCCACCGCCTGGTCATTGCGCGAAACGCTTGACAACGGCGGCTGACAGAATTCGCACGCGACCGGATCGTTATCCACCCCAATCACCGCGACCTGCTCGGGCACACGCAATCCCAGGCGGGCACACGCCTCCAGCACCATGGCTGCCCGCAAATCAGTGGCGGCCATGATGCCGACGGGCGGCTGGAGCCGACGCAGCCAGCGTTCCAGGTCTCGTTGCTGATCGAACCAGGGGCGGGGATGCCGGCTTAAGTCATCCACCTCCAGCACCGAGCAGGAAGCCCCGGCTGCCTGCACCACCTCGCGGAATCCGGCGCAGCGCTGGTCGCTGTACCACTTGCCGCGCGTGCCGTAAAACCCGCAGCGGCGAAAGCGGCGCTCCATCAGGTGGGCGGCCGCCAGCCGTCCCGTGGCGCGATGATCGACGCTGACGGTCGGCGCCCCGGGTCGGGCCAGGTGCCCTGCCAGGTTCACCACAGGAAAGGGGAGCGAACGGGCCAGGCGGGCATCCGCCGGGCTGGTCACCAGCACGAACGCGCCATGCCCGTGCCAGTGCTTGAGCCATCCCAGGGCCGGGCTGAGCATCTCCGGCTGGCGGAACAGCGACCAGCCTCTGTGCTGTCGGGCATACTCCAAAATGCCCTGCTGCAGCCGTTCGATGAACGCCAGGCCCATCGGGAAGGCCAGGGCTACTCGCGCGCGTGTTTTCACCGGTTCGCCTTTGTGGCGCGCCATCGAGCCGCGCCGCAAAACGGCCTATTCATGCCGCAAAAAGGCTCTTTATGGCAAGACCGCATTCCCCCATCATGTCTGTGCTCAATCACAAAAACCGGCCCGTGCGCTTCAACGAGGCTCCCGACACAGCGTCTCGAACGCCTTCGGGGGGCGCGGGCCCGCCAAAAGTC
>JAKLEJ010000124.1 GCA_022711695.1 Verrucomicrobiota bacterium
TGCACCGCGCGGAAATAGGCGCGCCGGAAGGGGGGATGATTGTAGAGGCGCGTCACTGTGGGGTCGTTCGAAGTGAAGAGCGGGCCGGCCGAGGCGGTGTAGTTTGCGCCCGCGGCCACGAGCATCAGCCAGTCCAGATCGAAGGCATAGAGCTGCCACCGGCCCTGGCGGGGCTTATAGGTGTACATGTTCTTGCCGATGTCATGTCCCCAACTGTCGAAATTGTTGATGATGTGCTCGAAGGCGAAGATGCCCATCCACTGTTCGACATCGATCAAGCCCTCGGTCTGGGAAGTATAGGGCTCCGGGCTGGCGGCATTCAGCGCATCCGCCAGCGCAAAGAGATTGGTGTAATCGTTGGCGGAGTCGTAAGAGCGCTTCAGCCAGCTCCAGCGATAACGCTCCGTCTTCTTGATGAGGTCGCCGTCGGCGAGGTTGGTGGTGCTGTAAACGAGCAACTGGGGCATGGGATCGGCCGCTGTGCCCCCGCTGTCGTTGAACTCGAACGCGCGGTCGATCTTATAAAAGTCCCCGTCGCCGTCGCCAAAGGACCAGGCGTCGAGAAAGTCGCCGGCTGGCTGTTGAACGGCCTCGAAGATTCCGCCCCGCTGCATGTCGGTGACGCCGTTTACCTGGAGGCGAATGAAGTAGCGGTGACTGAAGGGCAGGCCCATGCGGTCCGCAATCCAGTAGGCCATCTGCTCCTGCACGGCGGTGTTCTCGCGGCCGTGTCCCCCGGGCCAGTCCAGGACGAGGTCCTCGTCGCCCAGGAAGGGTTCATCCGCAGGAAAGGCGATGCTATAGCCGCAGCGGTTGCCCGAGGGCGTGGTAAACCCGGGCGCAATGTAGGGGCTGCCGGCATAAAGCGCCTGGGTCAGGTGAACAGCCCGATGGCCCCCAAGAACGAAGGTCACGCTGTTGGGGGTGTTATCGAGGTTGTGGCGGGCGTCCCAGGCGTTGAAGGTCGCCTGGGTCATCCAAAGCCGGTAAACGGGGAAGTTGCCCGCCGGGACGTTCTCGCCAAAGCGGATGAGCGCCTCGCGCGTCGGCGCGTCAGTCGGATAAAGCGCCGCCGCCGGCGGATCGAACCGGTCCGAGGCCTGCACGCGAAACGCCAGCAAAACCCCGGCAGCCTGGCCCGGGAGGGTGGCGCTGTAGAGGCCGTCGCCCGCCACCGCATCGCCCCCTGTTCCATCATCCGTCATCGGCACGGATGCGAGCGTGCTGGACGGGTCCAACCGGTAGCCGACCGACACCGCGCCGAGACCGTCAGGATCGTGGAGGCGAGCGGTGACGACTACCGGCTGTGAAGCGGCCGGCAGCACGGGGTAATAGGCCACCTCCTCGATGGCCGGCGGGGCATTCGAGAGCGCGCGGCTGTTGCGCGCGCCCGGAGTGCCAAGGCCGGCAGGCAGGTTCATGTTGCCCACCGCCTCGAGCCAGTTGCCGCGAAGGCGGAAGAGAATCTCGGGATGGCCGCGCAGCCACCGCACCCGCGCCCGGATCGTCGCCACCGTTCCGCTGGCCAGGCTCGAGGTCAAGGGCGCGCGGATGCGGTTGACCTGGTTGTCGCCGCGGTCCACCGCGCGGACATGATACGAGCGGCCGCTGAGGAAACCTTCCGTGTTTTCCAGGCCGGAGAGCGACAACGTGCCTTCGGCCGTCCAGTTGGCAGTTCCCCCCTCGAACCCCGGGTTGGCAATCAGGTTCGCGCCCGAGGGGGTGAGAATCTCGACGTCATCGATCAGACATTCGCCCGCGCCCTGGGGCAGAACCTGGAGTTGATCGGCCGCGACATTCCCATTGTCGAGCACTCCCGTCCTGGACACGAGCGTCCAAGGCGCTTTTGCCGTTTCGTCGCTGTCGGCCCAGTTGGAGGCCAGGCGGTTGTCGCTGCGGGGATCGACGAGTTCGAGGCTGCTGCCGGCTCCGCCCGCCCAGCGAGGCCAGGGGCCGCCCACACCATAGGTGACTTCATTGACCACCACCGGGACGAGGTTGGTCACCGGTCCCTGGCCGTTGGTGGAAACCACCTCCTGGGGCATCGCCAGCGCCAGGCGCTCGCCCGAGCGCGAGAGGCGGCCGCTGAAGTTGCCGACCACCGAAGCCGGATTCAACGCCGGATGACTGGCGCGCAATCGCTCGGCATTCCGTGCCACGACCAGCCAACCCCCCGCCGCCAGCACGCTGTTCGAGGGAAACATGTAGTCAATGCCATCCACGAAACTCCACCCCCCGAGCGACACCGGGTTCGAGCCCCGGTTATAGAGTTCCACGTACTGGTCGTCGTCGTTGCGCGAAATGGGGGCGCACATGATCTCATTGATGACGATGTCGCGCCGCAGCGCAGCGGCGTTGCTCGCGCCCGGCGTGCGCGCCTGCAATTCGCGGAAGCCCGGCGCACCGTCCGGAACACGGCCTGCGGCGACGCCCTCGGCCTGCGCGTCGAAACGGACCGCGTCCAGGACACGCGTGCCCGAGGGATTGCGGAAGTAGATCGTCTCGCCCGCGGCCCTGAGGCGGAATCCGAGCTGGGTCTCGTCGTAAGACCGGAAGCCGCGCGCGGGAATGAGTGTGCCGGCGGGGATGACGAACTTGTTGGTGTCGGGGTCGTCGCTCAGGAAGGCGCCCGAGAGATCGAGGGGCGCGTTGCCGGTGTTGTAGAGCTCGATAAAGTTGGGTTCGAAGCCGCCGCCGTGAGCGAGGAACTCGTTGACCACCACCGCCCGCAGCGGGTCGCTTCGCAGGGGGTCCAGGCGTCCGGGAGAGCCGCCCACGACATCGCTGGCCGCCCAGGCGCGCGGATCGTTCTCTCCGTAGGAGGGCCGGGCCAGGACGAGCGAATGGCCCGCGCCATCGGCGGCCGCCGGCCAGGGGGGCCGGCTGGAGTAGTTCACCTCGAGAAAGACCGCGCCGGTCCGGTGCCGGAGACGGATCGTTCCCTCGTCATTGGGCAAACCGTTGGTTTCGGCGCCGGTCCACGGTCCCAGAGCCCCGGCCAGGCCATAGGCAGCCTCGAGGTCCACCGGCGCCCGGGCCACCACCAGGAAGGTGCCTCCGGGCAGGACCGTGCCGGACGGGAACTCGAAGTCCACGTCGCCGGAGAGCCGGTAGCCGCCGAGGTCCTGAGATTCGCCCAGGGCGTTAAAGAGCTCGATGAATTCGAGGCGGGCCTGGTTGGACCCCAGCGTTCTGTTCGGCGGATGGTACATGATCTCGGAGATCGTCAGGCTGGTCCGGCGGCTGCACTGCCCCAGCGGCTCGCGGTCGATCCGCGCCGCCGCCGACACGTTCGTCACCGCCGAAAGATCCCGAAAGGCCGCCAGGGCGGCCTGGTTGGTGTTGTGGCTGGACACCGCCAGGCCCACGTAGGCGTTGGTGGGCAAGGCCAGGGACACCGAGCCCAGAAGCGTCCAACTGCTGCCATCGAAGCCGGCATAACCACTGAACTGATTGCCGGCTCGCCGGAGACGCAACCAGGTTTCCGGGTAATTGACCGGGTGCGACCCGCTGCCTGCCGCGGCTCCATTGGCGAGGCTGCGGGTCTCGAAGAAACAGCCGCTGAGGGTGGGAGTGGCCACCACGCCGGCAAAACGGCTGCCGGGGGTCAGGTCCTCGCGCGCCACCAGGCCGGCCTTGGCCCAGGCGTCCGAGAGCGCCAGGGACGCCACGCGCACCCGGAGGTCGAAATCGCCCGCGCGGGCCAAATAGGCAAACTGGCACTGGTCATTCGTTCCGCCGAGATCGGCGCCGCCGCCAACGATATCGAAGCCGTCCGCCACCACGGTGGTGCTGCCCGGCGGCCGGGCAGTTCCGATGTCCTCCCAGGCATAGGGCTGCGCCACGAAGTCCGCCTGGCTGTTGGTGGCAATCCGGTTGGCCGCGGCGGCCTGGTCTGTCAGTCCGTTCACAATGAGGCGATAAGTTGCGCCCGCAGTCAGGGAATGAACGCTGAGTATCACGTTGGTTTGGCTGGCATCGAGCGCAACGGCGGCGATGACCACCGAGCCGGCGGGGCCCCTGAGGGAATAGCTGAGCGCGTTGGTCGCGACGGCAGGCGCCAGGCGCTCGGAGAAGCGGGCTTCCACCCGATCAAGGCCCAGTGACCGCGCTGCTTGCAGCAGGGGCGGGTTGGTGTCGGCGATGACGGTGAGCCGGGCCGGAGCGCTGGTGACACTGTGGAGGACGTTTGTGACGACGTTGGAGACGATCACCTGGAACAAGCCGCCGTTCGCGCTCAGCGGTGTGAGCGCAAAGCCGAAGCTGGCGTTGGTTGCCCCTGGGATGGGGATGCCGTTTCGGAGCCACTGATGGGCCGGCTCCGGAACCCCGGACGCCCCCACCTCAAAGCGAGACGGCGTCAGTTCGACCACGACCAGGTCCTGGGGCGGCGCAGTGATGGCCGAGGGAATCTGAATGAACGCGCTGGGCGTCGCCATGATCGCGGGAAGCCCCTGCGCCTTGATCAGAATGTAGTCCACCTCGAACTCGACAGTCGCGCCCAGGCTGCCCGCGGTCACGCCGGCAAAGCCGCTTCGGAGGCTCGCCGCCGGCGTGTAATTCCAAGTCAACTGCCAGGCGGCAGGCTCGGGCGCGCTGCCGTCCGCTCGCCAGATTTTCCCGAATACGTCGTTGACGCCGCCGAGCGAGGCGGCATCAGGCTCCTGGCGCAGCCGCATCCAATACCAGACGTTGTTCTGCCAGACAAACGCCTGGCCGGGCCCCCAGAGCCGCGCATCGTCCAGGAAGGCGGCATGACGGCCCGCCTGTCCCTCGCTGTTGTGATCCCGCAGCAGGTAATTGACGCCCTGGCTGCTGGAGGCATCGATCCCCACCGCCACCCCAGCCCGCGCCGCATCGCCCGTCCCGAACCCCGTCACCCGAATGCGCGCCAGCACCTCCTGCGCGGAGCTGTCATACCCCGGCAGTTCGTAGAGCAGATGGTTCGGATCGCCGGTGGCGGAACTCACACGCAGGACTCCGCCTCCGACGGTGAAGACTTCCGTTCCCCGAACGGTCCAATGGCTTCCAAGCGCAGCCCCGTTGAAGTCATCCTGGAACCCGTTGACGGTCGCGCCGACCTCCGCCGGCGCATAGGGCTGGGCGCCGAGGCGGAGCGGGTGCAAAGCAAGGCACGCTAAACAGACGATGGCCAGCCGAGCGGGAGGGCGAATTTCTCGGAGCATAATTTCACTGAGCACACTACCCCGCCGCGCCTCAGGCGACCAGCGGATTCGGCGCACTCCGCGGTGCGGCGCCCGTTGCGGACGGACGACGCCGCGGGCTGGAGTATTCACAACACGGCAGGCGGGAAAGCTTGCGCTACCGAAGCGGCTCGGCAGACGCTTCGCCCTGCCTTGCGTCCGACAATGGACGGTCGCCTTGCGCGCCAGCGTTTTGGATTGCGTCCGCGCCAGCGGCGCTTTGGGTGAGGGGGTAGATCGAGCGCCCCAGGGCCACCCGCAGGCCCCGTGGAAACCCCACGCCCCGCAAAGCGGCGCAAAACCGCCGCACTCCAAAACCTGGCGGAGCCACAGGAGCCCTCAACTTGCGACGGAGTTCGGCTTCCTCCCTTGGCGACTTCATCCGGGGCGGGCTGGACACTCCGGCCGCGTGGCATTCGGTAGCGCAGACATTCTTGTCTGCCGTTTCGCCGACTTTCCAGTCGGCCGGGCCCCGGTTGTCCTCCTGCGCCGATTCCAGACCGAGGCGGCCGCGGCTTGGAAAACCCGCCAGACGGCAGGCTGGAAAGCCTGCGCTACCAATGCGGCTCGGCAGACGCTTCGCCCTGCCTTGCGTCCGACAATGGACGGTCGCCTTGCGCGCCAGCGTTTTGCAGTGCGTCCGCGCCAGCGGCGCTTTTGGGAGGGGTGAGGGGGAAATTCGGCAGCCAAGGTCCGCCCGCGGGCCGTCTGGAAACGGCGCGCCCCACAAAGCGGCGCAGAAGTGCCGCACTCCAAAACCTGGCGGAACCGCAGCAGCCCTCGACTCGCGGCTGAGTCCGGCTTCGTTCGTTCGCGACTCCGGCTGTGGCCGGCTACGCCCAGGCGCAAAGGGTTTCCACGTGCGCGGCGGAGCCGTTCCGCAGCCAACCGTCGAGCTGGGCCTGGTCCTTGAGCTGCTGGCCGCGCAGGCGGGGCGCCGCCACAAAGCGGCTTTCGATCTCCGGCAGGGTGGTCATATCGACCCACAACTTCTCGAACTGGGCCACCGGGAACACGTCCTCCTGCCCATGGCCCCAGCGCTTCTTGACGTCCTTGACGGTGACATAGGTCGGCACGCGCGCGGCAAGCGCGCGCACGGCGTCGGTCACCTTCTCCAGGTTGGCCAGGTCCGCCCGGTCGAGACCGAAGGCCGCCAGGAGGCGGTCGATGTCAACCCAGCAGGTGTTGGAGTTGTAGTAGCGCAGAACGAACTCGTCCTCCTCGCGGGGCATGGCCAGGCCCTCGACGAGCCGCAATTGTCCCTTGACCCGGGCCAGGCCGCCGCCGCGGTCCTCGAGCCGCCGGGTGATCACCTCGAAGGTCAGGCAGGACTTCTGCGCCAGGTGCAGTCCGAAGAACCCGGGGTCGGCGTCCGCCCCCAGGGTGTCGATGTTGTGCACGAGCAGATGACGCAGGTTGGGGTGGGTCTCGAGAAGGCGGGCCAGCACGCCGTTTCGCAGGAGGTTGGGCGCCTCGAACCAATGGCCGACAGGATGCAGGCATTGCTGCGGGAGGTTGTCGGTGTAATCGCTGCCCTCACCCGCGGCCTGAGCCCAGTTGAGCAGGGCCTGGCGGAGACTGCCGCGGACCTTTTGCTGCTGCTCGTCGAGCAGTTGCTGCGGCATCTCCTCCCAGAGAAACCGGAGATCCCGAACCATGGGAACCAGGCGCAGCCCGACCGCCCGGCCCGGCGAAAGCAGCAGCGGACCCTCGTAGCCATAGTTGCCCACGCTCGCCAGGTACTCCTCGATGGGCCGGTGGGTGAGATAGCTGGTGGTAATGACATGCGGCAGGGGGCGGCCCGCCATCCGACCGATGCGCCGGCTTTTGGCCAGATGCGCCTCGATGAAGGAGCGGTGGCGGCCCCCGAGCCGGCAAAACGGATGCAGGGCTTTGACCACCCCGGCGCCCTGCGTCCAGCGGCTGCCCACGCCCGCCGCCAGGGTCACCACCGCCAACTCGCCCCGCGCCAGCGCCGCCAGCCCGGCCTCGCGCATCTCGGGCTTGAGCGCCAGCGCGCCGTCCACAACGTCGCCCTCGTGGACGTCCCGAATGTCCGCGTTCACCGGCAGCCGGTTCTGGGACAGGCCGATTCTGCCATGCTTCAAATCGGCGCGGATCTGCTCGTGTTGTTCGCGGTCGAATCCGTTGCGAACCAGCAATTCGTCCAGGCTCTCCTGCTGTCCGGAGGCCCCGCCCAGGCGGGGCAGGAGCCGGTCGAATAGAATTTGCACCATACCGCTCAGCTCCGGGCGGGTCCGGCAGGCGGCGGCAAACCGGTCCATCTCGAGGCGGCAGGCGGGCGGCAGCGCGCCCTTGTCGGCGCGCAGCCACACCGGCATGTGCAGGGCGTAATAGCTCGGCGGCAGCAGGGCCCGGGCGTCGGACAAAAGCTCGGCGCGGGTGCCGTGCTCGTTGATGGCAAAATCATAGACCACCGGCTCCATCGCGAACGGCAGGGCCGCCTGCAGTTGCGTCTTGGCGCCGGACATGATGTCCCGCAGGCGCTGCTGAGCGCGGGCCTTGTGGCCAGGCGCAAAGATGAACCCCATGCCGCCGCCGGACATGCCGCCCAGCATCCAGAACCCCCAGAACGCCTCCCCGAATTCCTGGCGCACCCGCTCGATCAGCGTCTCGGTGAACAGATTGGTCGCCCAGGGAATGACCGTCTGGATGGGACCCTGGAAATTGCGCGTGGTGAGCGCGCCCACGCGGCGGACGTCGCCGGCTCCCAACGCTTCGAGGATCTCATCGAGAATCCCGATGGCTTCCTGGCGTCCCTGCCACTCGGACGGCGAACGGAGCAGGTATTTCTCGGTGACCATCTCGAGGATGGGCCCGACGTTCTGGGCCATCCCCCCGTGGACCAGCACGAGGCATTCCTGGAGGAGTTGCCGGGTCTTGGCCGAGGCCTCCGCCTCGCCCAGGATGCGATGAGCCGGCATGAGACGCCCCCGGCTGATGCCGAACTCCGGGTCGCCCTCGGCCGCCAAAACGCCGCTGATCAGCTTCATCCCGGGCCAGACGCCGCCCGAATCCTGCCATCCGCCGCCGGACCCACCCAGCCACTCGCCCAAAAGCGCCCGCGCCAGCACCAACCGGCGCTCGTCTTCCTCCAGCGGCCCGGTCAAGGACTTGGCCTGGCCGGTGGCCCGCATGCACACGGAGATGAGACACGCCAGCAAATTGGTCGAAACCGCCAGGCGCGACCCCTTGGGGATGTCATTGACGGAGCTGACGATCTCGAGTCCGCAGCCGCGGCCGGCCATCTGGGCGAGCAGATCGGCCAGGCTCTGGCCGGAGCCTTCGATGCCGGGGGGCACGATCCCCGAGGCGATCACCGCCGCCTTGAGGAGCCCGAGGTAATCGCGCGCGAAATCGAACACCTCCGCCAGGCTCTCGATCGTGGCCGTGGCCCCGAGGTCCACGCTGGTCAGCCGGAGCACCGGTTCG
>JAKLEJ010000125.1 GCA_022711695.1 Verrucomicrobiota bacterium
CCCGGTGTATTCCAGGAACCCGGCCGTGGCTTTCACGGTCTGCGGTTCAAGACTCCCTGCCTTCAAGGGTGGAATCCTGGAACAATTCCGCCGAGCGCAAACGAAGCGAGCGAACAGGCGGCAGGGATTTGGGTTTGCCTCTGCCTAGAACCGAAGCCGCACCCCGGCCGTGGCAAAGGGGCTGGCGTCCATGTCGGTTTCGTAGAGGGTGGCGCGGTCGTCCTCCAGCTCCACCTCCTGGCCGAACTGCCAGCCGCCCGCCGCGAACACCCAGAAGCTGGCCGGCCCCGCCTTCGCGAACCGATACTCCGCCCCCAGGGCCGCGCGCCAGGACGTGTAATTCAGCCGGAAATTCTCGCCGGAGGCCTCGTCCTTGATGCTCCAGCCGGCCCCGCCCGGGGCCGCGTACGCGCTGAAGAGCCAGCTCGAGTTCGGCGCGTAGGCCACGCTCGCGCGCGGAAAAGTCAGGCCGATGTTCCAGTGCGGATCGGGCTTCCAGATCAGGCCCAGCGCCGGCAGCACCCGGTCCTCGCCGAGGTCGCGCGAGTAATACACGCCGAAGGCCCCGCTCAGCTCGGGCCGGAACTGGTAGCTCGCCAGCGCCAGCACCGTCACCGCGAAAGCGTCTTCGTCGAGCTGCTTGAAGTCGGTGAACAGGCCCGGCTCGACCCGTGCCCACGCCTTCCAGCGGTCGTTGAAGGAGTGCCAGAGGTCGAAGGGCGCCTGCACCCGGTAGAGGTTCAGCGATTTGGGAAAGAAAGGCACACCGTCGAAGTCCAGACCGTTCCAGCGCAAGTCCAGCCCGGCGGTCAGCCGCGTGCGCTCGTTGCCGTAGAGCGGCACGGGAACCTTCAGGCCGGCTTCCTGCACCCGCAGGCTCGAGCCGGCCGGGGCATCCAGATCGGCCCGCCCGCTCCACAGATAGTGGACGTCGCCCGCGGCGTAGTTGGGAATGAATCGCTCTTCGGTGGGGTCTTCCGCCGCCGCCAGCGCCATGGCCGAACACAACATCACGCTGGGGAGGATTCCGCGCTTTCCGGGAGTCCTCGGCGGACGGGCCAGGGCGTCATCGGTCTCTTTCGTTTGCCGCGGGGTGTTGTACTCGTGCCACATGCCCCCCTAATCTCCGGGCAGGACCGCCCCGTTTCAAGCGCATTTCGCGCCGCAGGCGCATCAGGACGAGTTGCTGCCTCCGGCGCGCCCAGGCGGCGCTCTGAACGGTCCGACCCTCCAATGGCGATCACGCCGGGTTCAGCCACCCTGCGAGCCATCCCAGGGAGCTCGCGCGGCAGGTCCCCCAATTCCACCGACAAATGCCGCCACGGCGCCTCTTTTTTTTCGAACCTTTTGCCGGCGGCGGTCGTATCACCTTCTGAACGGCGCTTGGGACCGGGGTGTCGAATGACCGGCCGGGCCGTGAAGGGCTTCGAGCCCTGGCAAATGAGCCTGATCGCAAATCTGTTCTCGAACGCCTCCGTGCTGACGGATGAGCAGGCGATGTGGCGCGTGCAGACGCGCGACGACCACGGCGCCTTCGCGGAGCTGGTCCGGCGCTGGGAGCAGCCCATTCGCAACCTCTGCGAGCGGATGACCGGCGACGGGCAGCGCGGCGAGGACCTGGCGCAGGAGACCTTCGTGCGCGTGTTTGCCAGCCGGGCCTCGTTCGACCCGGCGCGGCGATTCTCGACCTGGCTGTGGCGGATCGCCTTGAACCTGTGCCGCGACGAACAGCGCCGCGCCGGCCGCCGGCAGGAACTGCTGCTGGGCAATGAGCTGGGCGAGGACCCGCCCTGGCCGGCCCTGGAGGCCGGTCCCGACGAGCGTCTCCTGGAGCAGGAGCGCGCTGGGCTGGTGCGAGACGCCATCCTGGGCCTGCCGGAAACCCACCGCGCTGTGCTGGTGCTGCGCGAGTACGAAGGGCTCAAGCTGCGCGAGGTGGCCGAGGTGCTCGAGATTCCGGAAGGCACCGTCAAATCGCGCCTTGCCGACGCCCTGACCCAGCTCAGCCGCAAGCTCAAACCTCTTTTCCTCGATCGCCCCGCGATGGCCGCGCCGTCCGCAGCCCCGGAGCGAGAAAGGCCCCTGCCATGAACCATCCCACCCGCGAAGAACTGGTCGAGTTTCTCTACGGCGAGACGCCCCCGGATCGAACCGCCGCCATCGCCGCTCACCTCGAGAATTGCCCCGAATGCCGCCGCGAGGTCGAGACCTGGAAAGCTGTCCGGGTCGAGTTGGCCGCCGGCGCCCGTCCCGAACGAGCAGGGGCGCCCGCTCGCCGTCACAGCCCGGTCTGGTTCACGCTGCGCCGGGCGGCGGCCGCCGCGATGCTCGTGCTGGCAGGCTATGGCGCGGCCCGACTGGCGCAACCCGGGCCGGCGGCGGATGCCGACGCCCTGCGAACGGCGGTCGCCGCCGAACTCCGGACCGAACTGCGCAACGAACTCGGACGGTTTGCGACCGACCAATCGGGCCGCCAGGAGGCGATCGTCCAGGCCCTGGCCCGGATGGAAGCGCAGCGCCTGGAAGAATACGCGAACCTGAGGCGCGACATGGAAACGGTCGCCGTGCGCGCCGAAGACCAATTTGAAACCACCCGCCGGAACCTGATCCGGCTGGCCAGCCTCGACCGCTGAGTCCGCAACAACAATCCACCCCAAAATCGTCCCCATGAAAACAATCGTTCAGAACCATCGAACTGCCGTGAGCGCCGCGCTGTGCGCCGCCTTCGCCATCGCCGCCGCCTGGACAGCCGCCGCCCAGGTCTCCAGCCACGCTGAAGCGAGCGGAGAAGCTGGTGGGGCCTCCGCCGGCAACGGCGTGGTGATCACCTCCCCCGGAGGCGGCACGGTCGCCGTCCAGACCGCTCCTTCTCGCTCCTTGACGGCCAGCGGCCTGGCCATCAACGCCGGCCCAGGCCCCGATTACGAGCGCGTCCTGCGGCAGGTCGAAGCGGCCATGCGCAAGGCCATGGACAAGGTCGTGGACAAGGAAGCCATGGAGAAGGCCCTGGCCGAAGCGCGGCGGGCGCTCGAACAGGCGCGGACCGGCCTGGGGTCGCGGGGCGCCATTCAAGCCTGGGGGCCCTCGGCCGGCCGGGCCATGAACCTCTTCAGCGACCGGTTGCACGCCCGCCAGGGGCCTCCTGAGCCCGCCCTCGTGCTCACCGCCCCGGTGTCCCCCGAGATTCGCGGCGAGTGGACCGAGGACCTCAAGGTCATGGACAAGCTCCTTCGCGACGGCCTGGGCCGGGTGGACGCCGAGCAACCCCGGCAGGCCATGGGGATTCGGCTCTTCCTGTGGAACGAGCCGCAAGCCCAGCCCATCTACCTGCAGGACTTCGGCGCGCTCTTCCGCTATGACACCCGCATGGCGCTGGCCGGCGCCGAGAAGAAGGCCGGCAAGAAGGAGGAGCGGTCCACCAGTTCCACGTGGGAGAACGCCCGGCGCCAGATCAGCTCGTCCACCTATACCAACGACGGCGTCGGCGTGACCGTGACCACGGATTTCTATGGCGGGCCTCACGTGGCCGGCTACGGCGCCGACCTTGCCCACCAGGCCCCGGAATACGATTCGGCCAAAGTCGAGGAACTGGTGGAAACGGCGCTCGATACGCTGGTCGAAGCCAAGAACATCCGCCACCTCAAACCCGAGGAATGCGTCACCATCACCTTCAGCGGCGTCGATGACACCGGCGCTCCGGCCCGGCTGACGCTCCGGGCCGCCAAGCGGGACATCGACCAATACGCCAACGGCAAGATGAAGCGCGAAGAGTTTCGCAAGAAAGTGGCGCGTCACGTGGGCTGACCGCCAAAGGCCCCGACGCCATCCCGCAGTTCGGGCTCAGGCCACCTTCAGGGCCTGGGCCTGCGCTTTCAGGGCAAGCTCGATCGCCAGGAAGGTGTGCCGCTGCGGCATGGCCTCTTCCGTCCGGCCCAGGCAGTCCAGGATAAGCTGCCCAAAGTAGGGAAAGCCCACCTGGCCGTGCACCGGGAAATGGTGTTCCCCCTTGTGGTCCACCAGATAGACGTGATCGCCCTCCTTGTCGCGCGCAATGTCCACGTATTTGCGCAGTTCGATGTAGCCGTCCGTGCCCAGAATCACCGTGCGTCCGTCTCCCCAGCAGCCCAGGCCGTTGGGGGTGAACCAATCCACCCGGAAGTAAAGCGTGGCGCCGTTGTCGGCGACAAACGTGGCGTCGCCAAAATCCTGGAACTCGGGATGGTCGCGGCAATGGTAATTGGCGATCTTGCTGTGCAGCAGGCGGGCGTCGGCGGCCCCCGAGTAAAACAGGAATTGCTCGACCTGGTGGCTGCCGATATCGACCAGGATGCCGCCGTATTTGCGCGGGTCCCAGAACCACGCCGGACGGCTGGGCGCGTTAAGCCGGTGCGGCCCCAGCCCCAGCACCTGCAGCACCCGCCCCACCGCCCCGGCGCGCACCAACTGGCTGGCCCGCATGCCCGCCTCCGAGTGCAGCCGCTCGGCGTAATAGGCCGCGAAGATGCGCCGCGTTTGCGCCGCCTTCGTCCGGACCGCGTCCAACTGCTCGAGGGTCGTCACGGGCGGCTTGTCCGCAAAGTAGTCCTTGCCGTGGTCCATCGCGCGCAGGCCCAGCGGGCCGCGTTCGCACGGGATCGGGGCGCCGGCGATCAGCCGCACGCTCGGATCTTCCAAGACCTCCGCCTCGGACCGCGCCGCGCGGACCTCGGGGTAGGCCTTGCGGAAGGCCTCGACCTTCTGCGGGTCCGGATCGTACACCCAGGCCAGTTCCGCCCCGGCCTCCATCAGGCCATTGGTCATGCCGTAGATGTGGCCGTGGTCCAACCCGATGGCTGCCATGCGGAACTCGCCCGGGCCGCACACCGGTTTGGATTTCCCCTTGGGCGCGTAATTCATCCCATCGGCCTTTTGAACGCTCATGGGCGAAGGTTAGAAGACCAAGTGGCCATTTTCAAGAACCCTGAACCCGGCTGACTCCGCAGCGCACACGCGGGCGATCTGCTGCGTCTGCGCGGACACCGGAAGTTGACCCGCCTGGGCGGGTCGCGGGCGGACTCAGCCGCGGATTCAGAATTGATGCTCGAAGGCGAACTGCACGAAATACCAGTCCCGGCTTTTGTAGAGGTTGGCGAAGCTGGCGACGCCCGGTTTGGGGTCGGGGTAGCGGCTGAAATAGGGGCCGGCGAGCACTTTCACGGAGGACTTCCGGCCCTGCCAGCGCAACCCCAGCCCGGTCTGCAGCGTATCGACCGGTGGCGCCGCCGTGTCGCCGGTCAGGAAGGACGGAAGCGCGTTCTCGAATTGCCCGGTGTCCGTGTAGCATCGCCCGAACACGCTCACAAACCAGGTTTGATTCCAATCCCGCTCGAGCGTGGCGCTCACCCAGCCGGCCAGGAAGTCCGGGTTCTCCTGGGTTCCGCCGGCCACCAGCCGCAGCGTCCAACGATCGGCCGGCGCCCAGTTGAGCGAGCTTTGCAGGCTGTAGCGCATCTCCCGGTCGGTGGTGCTGGCAAACAGGAGTTCCTGCAGGGTCCGCACCCTCGATCCGATCGTGTTTTCCAGGCTCAGCCGCCCGGCGAACGTGTTGAGCTGGTCCCGGCGGCGAATCAGCTTGAAGGGCAGGTAGTGGATGTTGACGTCGTAGCCGGGGGCCACGATGTCGTACTGGTAGCGGAATTCCGCCTGGAGAAACCCCTTTCCCGGGGCGTACTCCCAGCGCAGGCCCGTCGAGGCGTTGAACCCCCAGGGATCGGCCGGCTGGTATCCGACCTTGTAGCGCGCCCAGCGCTCGCCGAGCTGGCGATAGTATTCGTTCAACCAGAGCGAGCGGTAGTCGGTGTAACCGTCATAGGCGCCGCCGGCCACGATCCAGCTCACCTGCTCACCCAGGTTGAAGTGATTGCGGCTCTGAATACCCACCAGGTCGTCGGTGACCTCGTTGGGCTGTGTGGCGCTGAAGATGCGCGAGTTCGGCGTCGGATCCGGCACGTAATCGATGCCGGTGTGCCCGTAGGAGACCGCGATCTGGAGTTCGGAGGCTGGCCGGGTCTGCTTGTACTCGATCATGGCCGAGGCCAGAAAGACGTCGTCGGCCGCAAGCACCGAGGAATCCAGGCCGGCCGTGCGCAACGTCAGCGCCGGCCCCGCCGTCGGAGGCGAGGCGACGTCCAGAGCCGCGTCCTCAGCGGACACCGACACCGCGGCGACGAGGACGGCGGCGAGGCTGGCCCCGCCGATTCGAGCAAGGGAAGGCATGGCCGGCTACTTGCAGCAAGTGGCGCCGGCCGATTGCGCGCCGCCGGACAGTGTCGCTCCCGGCTCCACCTGGGGCAGCAGCTTGTTCTGATAGTTGAAGACCAGTGAATCCGAGAATTCCATGTTCGGCTTGGCGGTCAGGCCCGCCTGCCCGGGCTTGACCTGCGCGCAGCCGGCAAAGGCCAGCCCCGCCGCCAGCGCAGGCCATCCTCTCCATCGGAGAAACGCGAACGAAGTCGAAATCTTGGAACAAAGGGTCATGCGATGTGGAAGAGGGAGGGTCGCTAGGGAGTCGCCTGAATGCAGTGCCCACTTCCCCTCAACCGCCCTTCGGGCGCCCTCTCCCCATCGGATGGGGAGAGGGAAGGGTGAGGGGTCAGTGTCGTGTATCCCACAGACTGCGGAGTCAATGGCGCAGCGTGCCCCGGCCAGGGTCGGCGCGGAGCGCCACCCCTGCCCTGCTGCCGGCCGAAACGCTGGCGGTATGGTCTTCGTATTCAAGTCCTGAATGTCCGGGCGTTTCTCACGCCCCCTCAGCATCTACACCGCGGGTCCGAAAAACCCGCGACGGTTCTTGCGCGGCGCCTGCGGCAGTCGCCGACGCCGAACCCACTGTAGCATCACGTGCCC
The DNA here is from genome assembly GCA_022711695.1 of Verrucomicrobiota bacterium. Classification (GTDB taxonomy): domain Bacteria; phylum Verrucomicrobiota; class Verrucomicrobiia; order Limisphaerales; family JACRJZ01; genus JACRJZ01. The sequence goes on from JAKLEJ010000125.1 coordinate 6,886, forward strand.
AGGTTGCGACCCAGGGTGATTTCGTTGCTCGCAAAATTTTCGATGCTCCGAGTCTTCTCGTGGAAGTGACGGGCATGATCGAGGATACCCTGGCGCGTGTAGAAGGGAGCCGAGGGCGGCAGGGGCAGCGTGACTTTGGCGCCCAGGTGACTGGACTGGTAGATGGCGCTGATCAGCTCGATGGTCCGGCGGCCCTGCGCGCCATCCACCAACAGCGGCTCGCGCCCCGCGATGGCGGCGACAAAGTTGGCGACCTGGCCGGCATGCCCCTCCCTCTCCACCGCCGGCAACCGCTCGTAGAGAGCCTGGAGCTCCGCCGCCACCGCCGGGGCCTCCTCGGGAAAGCCGTTCTCCTTCTGCGTGGTCGCCTTGACCTGCCAGGGAACGGCCACCTTGGCGCGCTCCGCCTGGAAGACCAGTTGCTGTTCCTCGCCGTGATGAGCCAGCGAGGCGGTGATCTGCCCGAGTGCGCCATTGGCGAAGACCAGCGCGGCCGCGGCAAAATCCTCGACCTCCGAGTTGGGATGGCACAAGTTGGCGCTCACCGCGATCACCTCCGAGGGCATGCCCATCATCCACAGGAAGAGGTCGATTTGGTGGACGGCATGGTTCATGACGCAGCCGCCGCCCTCCTTGGCCCAGGTGCCCCGCCACCAAAGATCGTAGTAATTGCTCCCGCGCCACCAGAACGAATCCACCTGCGCGTGCAGCACCCGGCCCGCCAAACCCGATTCCAGGATTCGTTTCAGCTTCATCATCGGCGTCTTGAAGCGGGTCTGCGCCACCACCGACAGCAGGCTTCCGGTGGCCTGCGCCGCCTCGAGCATCTCGTCGCACTCCTGGAGGCTGGTGGCCATGGGTTTCTCCACCAGCACGTGTTTGCCGGCCCGCAGCAGCGCCGCCGCCGCCGGAGCGTGTTCGAACGGCGGCAGGCACACCGACGCCGCGTCGAACTTCGCGCCCCCGATCAACTCGGCGACATCCTTGAAAACCGCGGCCGACAACCCGTGCCGGGCGGCCTTTTCGCGGGCCTTGTCCGGGAAGAGATCGACCAGGGCGACGATCCGGCAGGCGTCCTGAAGGCCCAGATACGCCTGGATATGGCTGTCGGCGATGGCGCCGGCGCCCAAAATGGCAATGTCGAGCATGGGGGTGGATTCAAGCGTTCAGGCCTGCTGGAACTGCGCCGCCGCCCGGGCCAGCGCGTGAAGGTTTGCGCCGGGCGTGCCGGGCGAGACGCCCCCGCCCGCCGACAGAAGCAGCCCGCGGGGGCCGTGGGCGCGCAGGCATTCGGCGGCCGCCGCCTCGGTCTGGGCGGGCGTGCCCTGGGCCAGCACCTCCAGCGGCGCCACGTTGCCCATCAGGCAGACCCCCGGCCCCGCCAGCTCCCGGACCTTCGCGATCGGCTGGAGATGCGTGAAGTTGAAGATGTGGATGCCCAGGTCCCCCATGTGGCGGTACGGCGTCACATTGTCGGTGTCGTTGTGGAAAATCTTCACCGAGCGTGGGAACGCGTCGAAGATCTCCTTCAGGTACGGATGGGCGAACTCGAGATAGTCTTTCGGAGACAGGAACCCGGCGATATCGTCCAAAACCAGGATGCCCTCCACGCCCTGGAGCGCTGCCGCCTGCGCCTCGAGCCAGTTCCGCACCAGCGTGGTGGTCACCCGCAGCAGCCGGTGGGTCTCGGCGCCGTTGAGCTTGAGCCCGAGCAGGAATTCCGTCACGCCCATCAGGTGCGAGGCG
>JAKLEJ010000126.1 GCA_022711695.1 Verrucomicrobiota bacterium
ATGATAGGGACGCCGCCGGGCCGGCCCCAGCCACAGATCCCAATCCAGCTCGGCTGGAACAGCGTGCTTCTCCTTGAGGCGGCCCAGCTTGCCGATGTTGCAGTGCACCGCCTGGGAAACGGCGTGGACGGTGTGCACGCGGCCGATGGCCCCATCCCAGATCCACTCGCAGAAGTCGCGAATCGTGCCGCTGGAATGGCCCTGGTTGCCCAACTGGGTGATGACCCGGCGTTCCCGAGCCGCCCGCATCAGCGCCCGGATCTCCCCAACCGAGTGCGCCAGGGGCTTCTCGCAATAGACGTGCTTGCCCCGCCGGATCGCCGCCATCGCCGCCACGGCATGCGTGTGGTCTGGCGTCGAGATGGTCACCGCATCGATGGATTTTTCCATCTCGTCGAACATCTTGCGGAAATCCCGGTAGCGCCGCGCTTGGGGATGGCTCTCGAAGCCTTTGGCGGCGCGCCGCCAATCCGCGTCGCAGAGCGCCACAATCGTCTCACGGCTCACGCCGCTCAGGCTGGCCGCACCGCGTCCCCCCACGCCGATGCAGGCGATGTTCAACTTCGAGTTGGGCGGGGTCTGGCCCCGCAGCCCCAGCACCGTCCCCGGAACGATCGAGACTGCGGCCAGAGCGCCGGTGGCGCGGCGCAGGAAACTGCGCCGACTCAAGGGTGGCAAGGATTCGAGCATAGCGGTATTTGCACATCAGACGCCGGGCCAACGAGGGTTAATCAAAGGTTTTGAGGGCCCGCCGCCTGCGAAAGCCGCTTGCGCGAAGGGGCGGGTTCCCGTAAACAGACGGCTGAAATCCGGCCGCAAAGGGCGCCAGGGCGGCGTTGCGGCCATGCAACCATGGACCCTGTCGTTTTGCTGATCGTGCTGGCCGCGACCTTCCTGGCGCTGCTGCTGCTGGCCGTGGCGGTCTGGCTGATCTGGGTTCGCCCGTTCGTCCGAAAAGCCGGGGCGCAGACCTCGGCCCCGGATTCGCTGGCGGCGCTGGTGGCCGACTTCGCGACCAGTTGGATCTACAGCCGGGGGCTGCTGCCGTGGCCTCTGCGCCTGTTCGCCCTGCTGCTGATGCTCCTGCTGAGCGAATTCGTGTTTACGCTGATCGTCCTGCTTGTTTTCATTGTGGAATGACCGTTCCGGGTCCATTTTGGAGGCATGAATTGCCACGGATCCACGCATCCGCCATCGCCCGAAGAATTCCAGCGTCAACTCTCCGAGTTGATGAGGCAGCAATTCGCCGGGGGGCCTTCCGCGGGCCCGCGGCCTGAAACGGGAGATGGCGGCGGGCGGGCGCAGGGCAGCGAGCGCGCCGCCGAATTCAACTTTCAATCCCGCCCGCAGGAGGTCAAAGCCTACCTCGACCGCTTCGTCATCAAGCAGGACGAAGCCAAGAAAGTCCTGAGCGTGGCGTTGTGCGACCATTACCACCACGTGCGTCTGGCGTTCGAAGGCCGGCAGGTCGCCAATTACGCCAAGCAGAACATCATCCTCCTGGGCCCCACGGGCGTCGGCAAGACCTACCTGGTCCGCAGCGTCGCGGACTTGATCGGCGTGCCCTTCGTCAAGGGCGACGCCACCAAGTTCTCCGAGACCGGCTATGTGGGCGGCGACGTCGAGGACCTCGTGCGGGACCTGGTCCGCAAGGCCGACGGCGACGTCAGCCGCGCTCAATACGGGATCATTTACATTGACGAGATCGACAAGATCGCCGCTGCGACTAACCTGGCGGGGCGGGATGTCAGCGGGCGCGGGGTGCAGACGAATCTGCTCAAGCTCATGGAGGAAACGGACGTGCCGGCGCGGGCCCCCAACGACATCGCGGGCCAGATTCAGGCCATGATGGAGATGAGCCGGGGCCGGAAGTCGCCCGCGGTCATCAACACCCGCCATATCCTGTTCATTGTCAGCGGCGCCTTTGACGGCTTGGACAAGATCATCCGGCGGCGGCTGCGCGAGGCGGTCATCGGGTTTGCCGCCAAGGGCCAGGCGGAAGCCGACGAGGACGCCGTGCTCGAACACGTGCAAACCATGGATTTCATCGACTTCGGTTTCGAGCCCGAGTTCATCGGGCGGCTGCCGGTGCGGGTGATCTGCCGCCAACTCAATGTCGAGGATCTCTTCCACATTCTGAAAACGTCCGAAGGCAGCATCATCCGGCAATACGAGCAGGATTTTGCGGCCTACGGCATCGAGGCGCTCTTTCAAGAGGATGGCCTGCGGCGGATTGCGGAGATGGCCGCCGAGGAGCGGACCGGCGCGCGCGGCCTCATGACGGTGTGCGAGCGGGTCTTCCGGCCGCTCAAGTTCGAGCTGCCCTCGACGCCGGTCAAACGGTTCGTTGTGACCCGGGCGCTGGTCGATGATCCGCGCCAGGCCGTGGAGAAACTCCGAGCCGAACACAAGTCGGACGAGGAGGAGGTGGGGCGCCAGTTGGTCGAAGACTTTGCTCTGCGCTTCGAACGGGAGCACGGGTTCCGGCTGCGCTTCACCGAGGCGGCGGCCGCCCGCCTGGTGGCCGAAGCGCTGGCCGCCAGCCAACCGGTGCGCGACCTGTGCGCGGCCCGGTTCAAGGACTATCAATTCGGTCTGAAGCTGATCGCCCAAAACAAGGGCCAGCGCGAGTTCGACGTGGACCTGGACGCCGTGGAAGCCCCTGACCAGGTGTTAAGCGAATGGGTCGTGGCGAGCTATCGGGAGGAACCGGGCCCGTCCAAGGTTTGAGCGGCCCAGCTCGCGGTGTCGCCCGCCCAGAAGGGTCCCCTCCAGGCGCCTTCGAACGCCCGGAGGATTGTCGGCGGGCCTGCGGCGGATCTGCGTGCGGCCGGAGAGGCTATTCGACCGGTTTACGAGCCCGTTTCCAGGCGTTCCAGCCTCCCTTGAACTCGCCGAGGTTGGTGAAGCCCAACTCCCGCAGACGTTTGACAGCGCGGGCGCTGCGATTGCCGCTGGCGCAATAGACCAAGAGAGTGCGGCCCTTGTCGAGTTGCCCCGCCTTGGCCTCGAAGTCGGTCGAGTTCCAGTCGATGTTCAGCGCGCCTGGCACGTGCCCTGACGCGAATTCACCCGGCGTTCGCACGTCCACGACCAAGCAGTTGGTTTGCGAACGCAAGCGGTCGAATTCGGCGAGGTCCAAAACGGCGGGAACCGGAGATGCGGTCGGGAGCGAAGCGGCGTCGCCTCGCTGAGCCGGGAAGAGCCCCAGCAGCATAACAGACAGGCCTGCAACAACCAAGAGCGGCTTCATTCTTCTCATACAATCGGTGTTTTTCGATCCAGCCGGGGTAGAGTCCTTCAATTCGGCTGAAACGCAAGTCGGAGACTGGACTGCGGGGAATCTCGGGTCCGCGAGATTGCGCCGCGGCCGAGCGAAATGCAGAATAGGATTGGAGCTTTACACGTCAATGGTGCTGGCTTAGCTTTTAACGACGATGGACGTTTTTATGATGAATGCGATGTTCGGTTTGTTCAATCTTGGCGGCGCGGAGATCATCCTGATTCTTGCGCTGGTGCTGATTCTGTTTGGCGCGAGGAAGCTTCCGGAGCTGGCCAAGGGACTTGGGCAGGGCATCAAAGAGTTCAAGAAGGCCACCCGCGAGGTGACCGACGAGGTCCAGCGGTCGATGGACGACAACCATTATTCTCCGCCCACCCCCAAACAGATTCAGGAGCCGACCCAACCCGCCCAGGCCGAGAAGACGGCAGCGGCCCAGACCACGGAGCGTAAGGGCTAAAGCACCCGGGTTTCAGGGGCTGCCATGGCAACTGACGGCGAGGAATTACGTACCGAGGTTGACGAGGAGGACAGCGAGGGCGGGCCGGTCAAGACGTTCCTCGAACACCTCGAAGACCTTCGCTGGGTACTCATCAAGAGCCTTTCGGCCTTGGGGGTGGCTATCCTCTTCTGCCTGTTGGCGGGCAACCTGGTCGTGAGCGTGCTGATGCGGCCGCTCACGCGGGCCAAGGCGGTCTATAGCAAGGAAGTCCAGCACATCACCCTGTTCTTTCACACCAACCGGCTGGCGAGTTTTCACCTGAGGCCGGAGGATCAACGCGCCTTTCCCATCAGCACCAACCCGCGGGTGGTCGTGCAGTTGACTCCCGTAACCAACGACGCCAGCCAGGGCACGTGGCTGCTGGGCCTCAAGCTCGATACCAACGCCTCGACCCTGGAAATGGCCGATCGGCTGAATATTCCGATCGTCAATCTCAGTCCCGCCGGCGGGTTCATCGTCGCGTTCAAGGTGGCGATTTACGCCGGCCTCGTGTTGGCGGCGCCGTTCATCATCTACTTCCTGGCGGCGTTTGTGTTTCCGGCCCTGCGCATGAGGGAGAAGAAGTACGTGTATGGTGGCATGGTCTGGGGCCTGGGCCTGTTCATGCTGGGAGTCTGCTTCTGCTACTTCGTGCTCATGCCCATCGCCCTGACCGCCTCGGTGCAGTATTCGGAGTGGCTGGGCTTTTCCGCCCCGCAGTGGCGGGCCGAGGATTACATCAGCTTCGTCTCGAAGTTCATGCTGGGCATGGGCGTGGGGTTCGAATTGCCCGTGGTCATCCTGATCCTGGCAAAGCTCGGCATTGTCAACTACGCGATCCTCTCCAAAGCCCGCCGCTACGTGATCGTGATAAATTTCATCCTGGGCGCAGTCCTGACCACGCCCGAGGTCATCACCCAGGTGCTCATGGCCATCCCCCTCCAGATCCTCTACGAGATCACCGTCTGGATTGTCTGGTGGCAGGAACGCCAGGAAAAGAAGCGCCAGGCCCTCGAAGAGCAGCAGGAAACCTCATAATGCCGGCCCCTCTGTCGCGCGGCAGAGGAAGCACCTTTGGCTTGCCCCAATTCTGTTCAGGCCTTAATGATTCGTCGCAGCGGCCTGCCTGCCACGCCCGCAGGCGGCTGAGCCGAAGAGGCCAGAGAATGCGGTCGTCGAAAGAATAACGTCTAAACCGTTTATAAATTAGCACTTATGTCAGACAACAATCCAGCCGCCGCGCCGAACCCGACCCTGCAAACCCTGCCGGGAGACGAGGTGCGACAGATCATGTGGCGTTTCGCGGATCGTTACGATCTGGCCATGATGATCCAATCGAGTCGGGCGGTGGCGCGCGGCCCGGTGGCGCGCGCGGTGGCCGACGGGCAGCGGAACACGCACGATTGGACGCCTTCGAAGAATGAATTGCTGAAGGCCTTCGACGAATCGGGCATCACGGCCGCCTTCATGGATCCTGCCGAAGGGGGATTCATCGAGGGGCCGAAGAACCTGGCGCTGGCGCTGATCGCTTTCGAGCTGTCGTGGGTGGATGCCGGCTCGGCCACGGCCAGTCTGGCGGGCAACCTGGGTCTTTCGCCCATCCATGAGCGGGGCACGCCCGAGCAACGCTCCTACTACATGAGCAAGGCCGTCCCGGCCAAGCCGGGCGAGGATCGCGTGCCGTGGCGGTATGCGTTTGCGCTCACCGAACCCCTCCCTTTTGTCGGCGTGGAAACCGGCATGCTTTGCGGCAAGGTGCGGGTGGCCGAGTGGAAGGACGGCCAGGAGCCGATCCTCCAGGTGGATAAGCGCGGCCGCTTCATCACCAACATGGGCTATGCCAACGTGGTGACGGCGGCGGTCGAGTCCGACGACCCCCGCATCAAGACCAGTTGCATGGTCATCCTCGAGGAAACCGACCCGGGTGTGTTTGACCGGGGCACGGCCACCAAGAAGCTGGTGCATCAACTCTCCTCGACCTGCGACCCGGTCTTCAACTTGCGGGTGCCGGCCAGCCGGATCATCGGCGGCTACACCATCAAGGACGGGGTCATCCTGCCGCGCTACAGCCATGGCGAGATCATCGAAGCGGTCTTCCGCCGCACACGGGTGACGGTGGCCTTGATGACCACGGCCAAGCTGCTCAGCGCGATCGAGCCGGTAATCCGCTACCAGCGCACCCGCTTTCGGGGCGGCCAGGGCGCGCCGGGCTCGCCCCGGTATGACCTCGGCCTCCAGCAGAAGGAAGATTCCCTGCACCGGTTGATCGACATCTGGGCCTGCGGCGAGGCCAGCGCCTCGCTCGGCTTCGAGGCAGCCCGGCTCTTTGACCGGCTCGACCCGCTGGAAAAGGTGAAGGACCGCGTCCTGGAGGACAGGAAGCTGACCGGGCGCGCCGCGCTCAAGGAGCTCAGCCGAAAGGAGCAGGAAGCCCTGGAACTGGTGACGCTTTTGGGCCGGCGGGCCGAGCAGCGGGACGCGGCGCGAGTCGCGCAATTGGAGTCCGACCCGCTGGTTCAGTACGCCCTCCTCGATTCGCTGGCCAACGTGCTCTGCCCCGCCTGCAAGCTTTGGAACACGGGCTACGGCGCCACCATGATGCGCGAGGCCGTGAGCCTGATGGGCGGCTATGGCATCACCGAGGATTGCCCGGGATTCCTGGGCCAGAAATGGATGGACGCGCAACTCGAGGCCACCTACGAAGGCCCCGAGGCGGTGCAGCGTCTGCAGCTCTCGATCACCATGGGCAAAGAGCTGTTCCTGGCCCAATACCAGCAGTGGATCCAGGAGTTGCGCCGGATGGCCGGGGACAAGCCGGGCAGCGGGGCCTGCACCCTGGCCACCGCCATGGAAATGTGGTACTGGACGTTCTGTCACCTGCAGACCGCAACCGACGCGGAGGGCGCCAGGCTGTATCACAAGACCCGCCAGGGCGTGACCTTCGCGCTCGCGGACGCCCTTTGCTGGCTGCTGGCGGCGCGCCAGTTCATCCTGGATGTGCAGGAGCTCGAAGCCAGGGGGCCCTCGAATCCGAACCTGTCGGAAGCCCTGCCGGGCCTGCTGGCGTTCTACACCGATCTGTGCCACGTGCAATCCGTTCGAACCGCGGGCGAGGTCGGGCGGGTCTGCGCCGAGCTGGTCTTCGGTTACAACCGCCACCCCGCCTGGGACGAAGCGGGCCGCCACACCTGCTACCAGGCGGAGGAGCTCGACGCGCTGGAAGGGCTCATTCCCGGCATCGCCGCCAGCGCCCGCGCAGCCAGCGACGTCGCCGAAACGGGCGAGGCGCACCCGGCCAAGGCCGGCCCCTGCGCCAAATTCCAGGGATTCGAGGCGTTCCTCCGGCTGCGCGTGAAGCTGGATTCGTGCCTGACGGGCGGACGCCTGGCCAAGGACCGCGCCGCCGACGCGCTCACCAGGGTGATGATCCCGGAAGCCCTGGATTACCCCGCGTGACGCCGGCGTTCGCCGTCCCCTTAACTTGCGCCTCCTCATGAGCCAAACCGACACCGGCCCCGATGTCCCGGCGGTGGACCGCCAGCGGATGGATGTCGATATTGTCTGCGTCGGTTTTGGTCCGGCCACCGCTGGCTTTCTCACCACGCTTTCGCGACAACTGCTCGACGCGGACGGCGCCCCGGCGGTGGAAAGCGGCGTCATGCCGGGCATGCCGCCCCAGGTGCTCTGTTACGAGAGGGCGGACGACCTCGGCTTCGGCGTCTCCGGGATAGTCACCCGGGCCCGGGCTTTGCGCGCGACCTTTCCCGACATCGACAAGGCGGGGATTCCGATGAGCGCGCCCGTGGGCGAGGAGCAGGTGCTTTATCTCCTGGACCCGCACGGGGCCAGCCGGCGCTCGGCGGCGATCCGCGCCGCCGATGCGGCAGTCGCCGCGCTGAAGTGGGCGCTGCCGGTCTCCGACCACGCGCTCAGCCTGCCCTGGACTCCAGCATTTCTGCACAAGGCCGGCGGGCTGGTGCTTTCGATGGGGCAGTTCATGCAGTGGGCGGGGGCCCAGGCGCAGAGCGCCGGCACGGTCCAGATCTGGCCCGGCACGCCCGTGGCCCAGGCGCTCATCGAGGATGGCAAGGTGGCGGGCGTCCGCCTGGCCGACCAGGGCGTCGATAAGAAAGGCAAACCCTCGGACGGCTTCATGCCGGGCATGGACGTGCGGGCGGCCCTCACGGTGGTCGGGGACGGACCGGTGGGCGCGATCGGGCAGCAACTCGACCGGCATTTTGGATTGCCGGCGGACCACCATATCCGGGATTGGGCGGTGGGCATGAAGTTTGTCGTGGATCTGCCGGAAAACACCGACCTGAAGCCGGGAACGGTGCTGCACACCTTCGGCTACCCGGAGCCCGAGATCTTCGGCTTCCTCTATGTGCATCCGGAGCGGGTGGCCTCGCTCGGAATCTTTGTGCCCTCGTGGTTCGACAGCCCGGTGCGGACGGCCTATCGGTATCTCCAGCACTGGATGCTGCATCCCCGCCTGTGGCGCCACCTCCAGGGAAGCCGACTGCGCTCCTGGGGGGCCAAGACGCTCGGGGAATCGGGCCTTCGCGGCGAACCGCGCCTTGTGGGACACGGCTACGCCCGCATCGGCGAAGGCAGCGGCACGACCAACGTGCTGACCGGCTCCGGCGTGGACGAGGCCTGGGCCACCGGCGCCCAACTCGCCGAAGCGGTGCTCGAACTGCTCCGGGCCCGCAAACCGTTCACGAGCGAAAACCTCGAACAAACCTACGTGCGCCGCCGCCGCGCGAGCTGGATCGAG
>JAKLEJ010000127.1 GCA_022711695.1 Verrucomicrobiota bacterium
TCTTGGCCGCTGCCAAGGGAAAACCCTCCGAAAGAGATTGATTATGGAACGTTTGCCGGGTTTTCGCGACTTCTACCCTGAACCGCTCCCCCATGTGGATGTGTGGAGTGCGGATGCCCGTCAGTATGTGTTCGACACCTGGCGGGCGGTGGCTGCGCGCTACGGTTTTCGCGAGTATGACGGCCCCCCCATCGAGCCTCTGGAACTCTACACCACCAAGAGCGGGGCGGAAATCGTCGGGCAGCTTTACAACTTCACGGACAAAGGCGGCCGCCCGGTGTCGCTGCGTCCCGAGATGACGCCCACCCTGGCGCGCATGGCCGCGGCGCACGAGCGCAACTACAAGAAGCCCGTCAAGTGGTTTGCCATTCCGCAGCTCTTCCGCTACGAACGCCAGCAGAAGGGCCGGTTGCGGGAGCACTGCCAGTTCAACGCGGACATCGTGGGCGAGAGCGATGTGGCTGCGGACGCCGAACTGCTGGCCTTGCTGATCGACACGCTGCTGGCTTTTGGGCTGACCGCCCAGGACTTTGTCATCCGGCTCAGCAGCCGCAAAGCCTGGCACGATTTCTTCCACCAGCGCTGCCCGGATTCCTCGAAAGACTACGAGTTCTTCCAGATTATCGACAAGCTGGAGCGCGAGGCGCCGGAGGAGAGCGCGCGGAAGCTGGCGGCCCTGGGCTTTGCGTATCCGGAGGTCGAGGAGTTCATCAAGGCGGGCGCGCCCACGCCGGAACTTCAAGTGATTCTACAGAACCTGGCCGCCCGCGGCCTGGAGTCCTTTGTGCGGGTGGATTATGGGGTGATCCGCGGCCTGGCCTACTACACCGGCGTGGTCTTCGAGGCGTTCGACGCCCGGGGCGAGTTTCGCGCGATTGCAGGCGGGGGCCGCTACGACAACCTGGTCAAGCTGATCAGCGGCAACAAGGTGGACATGCCCGCCCTGGGCTTCGGCATGGGGGATGTCGTGCTGCTGGAGTTGCTCAAAGCGCGCGGCCGGCTCCCGGCCTTTGCCCCGGCGGTGGCCGTGTACTGCCTGATCGAGGAGGAAGCGTTGCGTGCCGCTTCCCTGGGCCTGGTCCAACGATTGCGAGCGGCCGGCTTGTCCGTGGAATACCCGCTCACGCCGCTCAAGCCGGACAAGCAGTTCAAGCGCGCCCTCGAGCTGAAGGCGGGCCATACCGTGCGCGTCGATCGGGGAGAGACCGGGCTTCAAGTCCGGGCGCGCAACCTGGCCACGCGCGCGGACCGGGTCGCCCCGCTGGAGAGCGCGGCGGCGTTGCTGGCGCCGGGGCCGCGTTAGTTGCAGGGAACGGGTCGTTGACCAGGCTCTCGATTTCCGCGCAGCCGCCCGGTGGGATGTCGCACCGCAGATTCGCATGAACCCGAGGGAGCGACGGGACGTTGTCCGGCAATTAAAGGCGCGGGGGTATGGGCCAAACGCCAAGGATGTGCGCGAATGTCATCGGACCCAATGGAGGTCCCCTGCTTCTCGCCGGACATCCTCGACTTCATCCGCTTGCGGGAATCGATCGGAAACAAGGAGACCTCCGGCCGACCCAAAGATCTGGACAATCTGACTTTCCTGCGCCAGCTCTGACTTGGCCCGGCGGGCAACCGGGTTGCCTGGGTCACCGGGCCTCGAGGGTGAGCTGCTTCTGTTCCAAGGTGGTGCCTTCCACCCGGCGCAAGGACGCCAGGCTCCGGTTGTAGTCGGTCAGAGCCCGGAGTTCCTCGGAGCGCGCGCTGGTGAGGTCCCGCTGGAGTCGCAGCACCACGAAGCTGGTCGAGGCCCCGCTCTCGAGTTTCTTCTGTTCGGCATCGAGGGCCTGCTCGGCGTAGAGCCGCGCCTGGCGGGTCGATTCCACGCGGTCGAAGCTGGACCGAATCTGGTTGACGGCTTCGTCGATCTCGATCAGCGCGGATTCCTCGAGTTTCTTGAGCGAGAGCAGCAGTTGCTCGGCGGTGGCCTTGCCCTGGCGATAGCGCTCGCGGGCCGCCTTGTTGCTCAGCGGAATCGAGAACGTCCCGCCCACGGACCAGAACGGCTTGCTGCCGTCCTGGAAATCGGAGAAGAGGTTGTTGAACTGGCCGACGGCGGAGTCGGAGCCGCCGTGGCCGTAGCCGCCCACGAGGTTGAGCTCGGGCAGCATCTGGTTCTTGTAGTAGCGCACGGTGATGCCCTGGCGCTCCAGGTCGATCCGGGCCTGCTTGAGGTCGGGCCGTTTGGCCAGGCCGGTGCGCCAGCTTTCCTGAAGGTCCATGACCTGCGGCATCGCCAGCAGCTTTTCCGTGGGCTCCAGGCTGACCTCATGCCAGGTCCGGTAGGCGTCGGTAAGCAGGCGTTTGAGGGCGTTTTGCGCGGTGGTCAGGGCGCGACGGGCCGAGCTGACGTCCGCCTGCCGGGCGGCCATGTCCGCCTCGGACTGTTTTTCGTCCAGCCGGGCGAGAATGCCGATCTGCACCCGGCGGCGGTTTTCCTCCGCCAGCCGCTGCGCCAGCCGCAGACCGTCCTCCTGCACCTTGACATACTCGCGCGCGGCGATCAGGTCGTAGTAGGCGAGCTCGACGGACGTGATCACGGAGATGATCTGCTCCTCCAGGCGTGCCTCCGAGGCTTGGAGGCGTTTGCGCGCCACCTGGATGTTGTAGCGGGTGTTGTCGATGATGAAGTTCTTCAACAGCGGCTGGGTCAGCGAAATGCCCACCGAACCGTTGGCGCTGTTGAAGGGGATGCGCTCGCCCCGGGTGCCTGAGCTTTCCCGGATGTTCCCGGACAGGTCATAAGCCAACCCCATGGGGCCCAGCCCGGAAATGCCCGAGCTGAAGGAATCGGTGTCGGTGCGCGTGGGGGGAACGATTTGGGCCTCGTCGTCCAATCCGCCCCCGCTGACGGAATAGGAGTGTTCTCCGGAGGCTTTGAAGACGGGATCGTAGCCGGCGCGCGCGATGTCCAGATCGCGCAGCGCCAGACTGGGATTATAGCGCTCGATCTTCAGGTCCAGGTTGTTGCTCAGGGCCAGGCAGAAACACTCCTGGAGGCTGACGCTGCGCGAGGGCGCGTTGGTGGGTTCGGCGCCCACAGCGGCCCCGCACCCCAGGAGGATCGCCGCCAGACTCGCCAGGGCCCGCCGCCGGCCTGTGTGGGGCGCCGCCCCAAGACCTGACGGCGCAGCCGCGCCATCGGGTTCGGGCCTGGTGAGGCGCTGGTGGGCGAGGCAAACGGCGCGCAGGAACGACCACACGCGGTTTGAAACGGTCTGAATCGAGTTATTCATAACGCAATGCTTCGATGGGGTCCAGGCGCGCGGCTTTGCGCGCGGGATAAAAGCCGAAAAAGACGCCGATGGCCGCGCTGAAGGCGAAGGCCAGCATGATCGAGTGCGGGGACACCAGCGTGGTCCATCCGAAATTAGCCGAGAGGGCGCGCGCGCCGCCGATGCCCAGCCCGATCCCAATCAGGCCGCCGGCCACGCTGAGGGTGAAGGACTCGATGAGAAACTGCAGGAGAATGTCGCGGCCTCGCGCCCCGACCGCCATGCGCAGCCCGATCTCGCGGGTGCGCTCGGTCACGCTCACCAGCATGATGTTCATGATGCCGATGCCTCCGACCAGCAGCGAGACGCCGGCGATGGCCCCCAGCAGCACCGTCATGATTCGCGAGGTGGCCGTGGCCATCTGCGAGATCTCCTGCTGGGTGCGGACAATGAAGTCGTCGTCCCGTCCCGGGCCGATGCGGTGGCGCTGGCGGAGCAGTTCGACGATTTGCTCCTGCACCGAGCCGACCAGGGCGGCGTCGGCGGCCTGCACCGAGAAGGAACGGAAGGTGGTGGCGCTGGACAGCCGCACCATGGCGCTGGTGTAGGGCACCAGGATGATGTCGTCCTGGTCGCTGCCCATCATCGACATGCCCTTGGAAGCGAGTTCCCCGACGATCAGAAAGGGAGCGCTCTTGATGCGGACGATCTGGCCGACGGGATCGCCCTCGCCCAGGAGGGTGGTGGCGGTGGTCCGCCCGATCAGGGCGACCTTGCCGGCGTTGCGCACCTCGTTCTCGGTGAAATTCACCCCGCGGGCCAGAGGCCAGGCCCGGATATCGATGTAATCCTCGCCCACCCCCAGGACCTGCGTGTTCAGGTTCTGGTTTCCCGAGGCCACCTGGGCGAAGCTGCGCACCTCCGGGCTGATCCCCGCCACGCCCTGGACCTCGCGCCGGATGGCCTCGTAATCGTCGCGCGTGAGCGAGCTGGCGCTGCCGAAGCCCATCGAGAAGCCGCCCCGGGTGACGTTCCCCGAGAGAACCAGGATGACGTTTTGGCCCATGCTGGCGATCTGGGCCTCGACCTGGGCTTTGGCCCCGTTGCCGATCGCCACCATGGCAATGACCGCCCCCACGCCGATGATGATGCCCAGCATGGTCAGCAGCGTGCGCAGCTTGTTCCGGCGCAGCGCCCGCAAGGCCATTCTGAAGGTGGCGAGGAGAATCATGGCCCGTGCCTCAGGTGGTGAGTTGAACGGCGCGGTGTTCTTCCCGGATCTTCGCCAATTCGTCCGCCGCCACCAGGCGGTCCCGGATCGGCTGGTCGCTGACGATCCGGCCGTCGCGCATGACCACCTGGCGCAGACAATAGCGGGCGATGTCCAGCTCGTGGGTGACCATGACGATGGTCATGCCTTGCCGGTTCAAGTCCTGGAAAATGCCCATGATCTCGACGCTGGTGTGGGTGTCGAGATTGCCGGTGGGCTCGTCCGCCAGCAACAGCTTGGGCCGGTTGACCAGGGCGCGCGCGATGGCCACCCGCTGCTGCTGTCCGCCGGAAAGCTGGTTCGGATGATGATCGGCGCGTTCGGCCAGCCCCACCAGCTCCAGGGCCCGGTCGGCCCGCTCGCGCTGCTCCCGCGTCGGCAGGCCGGGGCGCGCGTAGAGCAGGGGCAACTCCACATTTTCCAGAGCCGAAGTGCGCGACAGCAGGTTGAAGCCCTGGAAGACGAACCCGATTCGCTGGTTGCGCAGGTCCGCCAGTTCCTCGCGGTCCAGTTGGCCCACGTCCACCCCATCCAGAAGGTAGCGGCCGCGGGTGGGACGATCCAGGCAGCCAACGGTGTTCATGAGCGTGGATTTGCCCGAGCCGCTGGCGCCCATCACTGCCACGAACTCCCCGGCCTTCACCTCGAGCGAAACGCCCCGTACCGCCTGCACCTCCACCTCGCCCGTCTGGTAGGTCTTGACGAAGTCTTCCAGCCTGACGACAGGCTGCGTGGCGCTGGGCGGGAGGTTCATGGGCGCGAGATCGAGAGCGGCTACCGCGGAGGGCGCATCCCGCCGAAGGGTCCCCCGAACGGGGTGCTGCCCGGGCGCGTGGCCGAAGCCGTGACCGGCAGGTTCAGCCCGCTGACCACCACGTCTCCTTCCTTGAGACCCTCGAGCACTTCCGTGAAAGCGCCGTCCGAAATCCCGGTTTTCACCGTGACACCCCTGAGGACAGCCTGGGCGGCGCCGCCGACGCTGTTGGTCTCGAGCAGGTACACGGTGCGCGCGCTCTGGGCCTCGCCCCCCGATCGGCTGCCGAATCCGCCCCCCCCCGGCCCGCCTCCGCCTTCGCCCGTGCGGGCGCGCATGCGGGCTCGAAACTCCTCGCGCTGCTCGGGCGTCATGCTCTCGAAGCGCTTGCGCCGCTCCTCCGAGTTCATCCCTTCGCCGCCTCCGCCGCGGGCGGCCAGGCTGCCGCCTCCGGCGGTTGCCGGCGAACGGTTGGTGGGCGAGGCCGCTCCGGCGACGGCGTTGGTAGTTCCGACCACGACCGCTTTCTCCGGCGGACGGAACCGGAGCGCGGCGTTTGGCAGCCGCAAAACGTCGCGTCGCTCCGCGGTGATGATGGACGCGTTGGCCGTCATGCCCGGGCGCAGCTTCAACTGGTCGTTGGTCACCGCGATCACGCTCACGTAGTTGACCACGTTCTGATTGGTGACCGCGGCAAAGCGGACCTGCGTGACTTCGCCTTGAAATTGCTGGCTGGGGTAGGCGTCCACCGTGAAGGTCACGCGCTGTCCCTCGCGGACGCCGCCCACGTCCGCCTCCGAAACCATGGCCTCGATGCGCATGGCCCGCAGGTCGTTGGCAATGCTGAAGAGGGTGGGCGTGTTGAAGCTGGCCGCCACCGTCTGCCCCACGTCCACTGCCCTCGAAATCACCACCCCGTCGATCGGCGAGGTGATGGTGGTTCGGTCCAGGTCCACCCGCGCCTTCTTCAGAGCGGCTTCGCGCATTCGGACCACGGCCTGGGCCTGGTGCAGTTCCACTTGGGTGCGGTCAAACTCCGACTGCGCAATGAGCTGGTTGGCCAGCAGATCTTTGGACCGCCGGAAGTTCAGCTCCGCCAGTTCCTGGGCCGCCTTCGAGTTCGCGAGGTCCGCCTCCAACTGGGTGATGACCTGTTCGTAGGTCGAAGGGTCGATCTGGGCGATGACCTGCCCATTGGTCACCCGCGAATTGAAGTCCACCTTGATGTCCACGATGATACCCGACACCTGGCTGCCCACGGTGACGCTCTTGATGGGGCTGATCTGGCCGTTGGCGGTGACGGTTTGAGTCAGGTCGCCCCGGGCCAGCGCCGCCGTCTTGAAATCCATGGCTTCCGCCTTGGGGCGCCGGGCGTACCATTGCCATCCGGCGACGGCGCCGCCCGCAACCGCCAAAAGCAGCAGCCACTTGACCCATCGGACCGATTTGCGCGTTGTCATTGGAAAACCGTTGCCGCTTCGATGCGGTTGTCAGTTCCCACCCAGTATGGTCTCCTGCCGTCTTGAACGTCAACACCGTGAATTCATCCCTGAAATCGCGCCACGCGCCCTGCGATCCGCAGCGTGTTCGACGACACCGGGGGCGGGCTTGACAGCGCAGGTTCCGCGCAGAGTCAGGACCCGAGCTTGCCGGGGAACTTCCGGCGCCCTACCGTGGGCGCCATGCCAGCCGCAAACCAGGACCGCCGGGGCGCCGAGGGAGTTTCGACCAGCCGCGACCCCTCCGCCCCAGCACCCGTCTTTCAGCACCGGACCCGGCTGCGGGTGCGCTACAGCGAAACAGACCAGATGGGCACCTTCTACAACTCGCGGGCCCTGGAGTGGTTCGAATGCGGGCGCACCGAGCTGCTGCGAGCCCTGGGCACCCCTTACACGGTCATGGAAGCCCGTGGCCTGTTTCTTCCCCTGGTCGAGGCCCACGTCGAATACCTGGGGCGCGCGCGCTATGACGATGAACTCGAACTGACGACCTCCCTGCGCTTTGCCGGCCGGGTCCGCGTCCGGCTGGACGTCGAGGTTGCGCTAAGCGGAACCGGCAGGCGAGTGGCGCGGGGCTACACCATCCATGCCTTTACGGATGCGGCTGGCAAACCCATCCGCCCCCCAGGCTGGTTCTGCCAGGCGATGGCGGCGGCGCCTGCGCCCGGGTAGCCCCTCTGCGCCGGCTGCAAGGCTGGTTCATCTGAATCCGCATCGCACGTGTTCGCAGTCCCCCTGCGCGTTCGAGAACGCCTGAGGTCGATCAGACAGGGCGACGCACGTGCGGATTCAAGATTCAGGGCGTCCATTGACGAACGGGGAGCGCGGCACTACGTTCTTGCCGAACGATGCTTATGGCAGACAT
Organism: Verrucomicrobiota bacterium; assembly: GCA_022711695.1. GTDB lineage: Bacteria > Verrucomicrobiota > Verrucomicrobiia > Limisphaerales > JACRJZ01 > JACRJZ01. The sequence continues at coordinate 7,646 of JAKLEJ010000127.1, forward strand.
TGCTGACAATCCACCATCCGCTCCGGCCAACTTCCGGGTGGGCGATGAACGCTTGATCCGGGTGACCCCCAGCGCGGCGGAGAAGGTCAAAACCCTTCTGGCTCGCCAGGGCCGGCCTGGGGGTGTTTTGCGCGTGGCGGTGGTCGGGGGCGGATGCTCCGGTCTCCAATACAAAATGGACCTCCAGGAGGGTCCGGCCAACCGGGATTTCCTCGTCGAGTCGGGCGGCATCCGCGTGGTGGTCGATCCCAAGAGCGCCCTCTACGTCACCGGCAGCGAGCTGGATTATATCGACGCTCTGCAAGGCGGGGGCTTCAAGGTCAAGAATCCCAATGCCGCCACCACCTGCTCCTGCGGCGAGAGCTTCAGCGCCTGAGCGGCCTCGACTCCTCCCTGTGGGATGAACGACCACTTCGCGCTTCTCGGCGAGCCGCGCCGGCCGTGGATCGACTGCGAAGCCCTCAAGTCCAGGTTCCTGCAGTTGTCCGCCCCATGGCATCCTGACCGCTTCCACCGGGCCCCGGAGCCCGAGAAGCAGGCGGCGCTTCAGCGCTTCTCGGCTCTGAATACCGCCGCCCAGTGCCTGGCGGAGCCGCGCGACCGGCTGCTCCACCTTTTGGAACTGGAACGCCTCGCCAAGCCTCAGAACGTGCAGCGAATTCCGCCCGGAACGATGGACCTTTTCATGCAGGTTGGACAGCGTTGCCGCGACGTGGATGCGTTCCTGGCCGAGCG
>JAKLEJ010000128.1 GCA_022711695.1 Verrucomicrobiota bacterium
GAACCCGGCCGGGCCCGGGAGCGAGCCCAGCCTGAGTTGGGGCGGCCCAAGGAACCCGGACTCGAGGATGTGCTCGTTATTGCCTACGGCCAGAAAGTGGTCGTCCACGTACAGCGCCGCGCGCAGCGCAGTGATGCAGGCTCTGAGGTGGCGAGTCCAGAGAACACCGTCCACGGAGCTGGCCACCAGGCCATCGGTTCCCACGGCCAGGAACCGGCCGGCGCCGAACTGGATGTCCTCGATGTCCTCCCAGTAAGGCGGCCCGAAGGGGCCGTTGGTGACGGCCCACTCGTTTCCGTTGGCGGACACCAGCACGGTGCCGCCTTTGCCGGCGGCGACAAAGCGGCCATTCCCCCAGGCCACGCCCTGAAGGAAGCGGGCGTTGTCGCTCAACCCGCCCTGGTAGGAGCGGCTGGTCCACTGCATGCCGTTGGAGGAGACAGCCACGGTGGCGCTCTTGCCCACCGCGACGAAGAGGCCGTTGCCATAGGTCACGCTGTTCAGGCGCTCGCTGGTGGTGGTGGCGGCGGGCAGCCAGTTCGTGCCGTCGCGCGAGTAAAGGATGGTCCCGCTCCCGCCCACGGCGGCATAGATGCCGTTGCCAAACGCCACGCTGTAGAGCCCCGAATAGGTCGGCGCCGGGTGCCGGGCCCAGGTGACCCCATCGCAAGAGGTGTAAGCGTGGCCATTCGTGTCCAGGTATTCGCCCACGCCCACGAACCGCCCCCCGCCCCAGGTCACTCCGCGGATGTTGCCCTCGGCGGGCGTGCTCCGCCGGGTCCAGGCGATGCCATCCGGCGAAGTGAACGCCATGCCGTCATTGCCCACCGCCGCCAGCAGCCCCTGGCCTCGGGCGAGGCTCCTCAGGTTATCGCCGCTGGCGAAGCTGGACTTCTCCCAGGTCATGCCGTCCGCCGAGGCCAGGATGTTGCCGAAATCGCCCACGGCGAAGAACCTTCCGGCCCCGAAGGCCAGTCCGTACAGGTCTTTCGGCGGCACAGCTCCGTTGGTCTGCCAATTGATTCCGTCGCTCGTGGTCAGACCCAGCCACGTGTCGATCAGGCCGGTCATCTTCCCATTGCCTGCGGCGATCGCGGTGAAGTTGCCGGTCAGGGTGGTCCCGTCCAGCTTGGGATCCTGCACCGTCCAGGCCCGGGTGTCCGGAGACGTCACCACTCTTGCGTAAGGCGTGCCATAACGGGCGCTGCGGCCCGCAACCACGAAGCGACCGTCGGCAAAACAGAGATCCTGCACGAAACAGTTGGCGGCGATGGCGCCCTCGGTCCAGGTCAACCCGTCGGTGGAGGTGGCAAACAGGGCGCCGTAGGCGATCTCCGTCGTCTGGTAGTAGGGGGACAAGGCGAGGAACACGCCATTGCCATAGGCGATCCGGAAGAACGGCGGGCTGTTGCTGTAGCCGGCGGCGACCCAGTCCAGGCCGTTGGTCGAGACAAGGAACCCCGTGCTGGCGGCGGCGACAAACCGGCCGTTGCCGAACGCCACATCGCCGACCCCCGCATTGTTGGTCAGCGGCGCGTTGCACAGGGCCCAGTCCAGGCCGTTGGTCGAGAGCTGCAGGGCGGCCCGCCAATCGTAACCACCGCCGGTGAACATTGGATTGGCCACGGCCACGAACACGCCGTTCCCGTAAGCGGCCCGCCGGAACGAGGCGCGTCCCTGGGTGTGCCCTTGCCAGCTCCCGCCGTTGTCCAGGGAAATGGCGCGGGCGCCGAGGTCGCCCACAGCCAGGATGCGGTCCACTCCGAACGCAACGGCAAACAGGTCGTTGCCCTGGGGCACAGGCCGCCGCCATTCCCAGCGGTCCAGCGGCCCTTGAGGAAGGACGGTGAGACGGGCCACCCGGCTGGTGACCGCGCCATCCAGGTTGGTGGCAATGGCCGTGTAATCGCCGGTGTCGCCGGTGTTGGCCACGCCCAGCACCAAGGGGCTGCCGACCGCGTTGGAGATGTCCTGCCCGTTGAACTGCCAGCGGATTGCGCCGTTGGGGGAGGAGGCGTAAAGGCCGGCCATGCCGCCTTCGGCCACCGCGTGGCTCAGAGGTTCCGTGGCCAGGGTGGGGAGGTTCGGCATGACGGTCAGCAAGGCCACCGCACTGGTCACCGAGCCGCCCAGGTTGGTGACGATGCACCGGTAGGCGCCGGCGCTCTCGGGCCGGGCCGTGAACCCGATCGAGTAGCCGGTCCAGCCCGGGACGTTCGTGCCCTCGTGCTGCCATTGGTAGGACGCCGGCGTCAGGCTTTGCGCGTAGGTGATAAAGCTGACAAACGTGCCGTTCAACACGGTCCTCGAGGCGGGCTGGCTGTAGATCACAGGCGGTGTGTTGGTGACGGTCACGACGGCCACCTCGCTGGTGGCCATCCCCACGAAGTTGCTGACGACCACCGAATAGCTTCCGGCGTCCGAAAGCGCTGCCGGCTGGAATCCGAGTGTCGAATGGGTCGCCCCCGGGATGGGCGTCGGGCCGCGGCGCCATTGGTAAGAAATCGGCAGCGCCCCCGAGACCGACACCCAGAGCGCGGCGTCGTAGCTGTAGCCGGGCTCGACGTTGCGGCTGGCGGGCTGGACCAGGAACGCCGGGGCCTCGGTGAGTACGGTCAAGCGGGCTACCTGGCTGGTGGCCCGACCGAACACATTGGTGGCCACCACGAAGTAGTCGCCCGCCTGGGCGGAGGTGATGGGGAAGAAATCGAGCATGCTTTCCGTGGCGCCGGGGACGGGCTGTCCGTCATGGAACCACTGGTAGGCGGGGGCGGGCGCGCCCGAGGCCCACGCCGACATGAACACATTCGAGGGCCAGCCGTAAGGAACCGTTTGGCCGTAGGGCTGCTGCACGAAGACCGGCGGGCTGGTGCGCACCGTCAGCGTGGCCACCGCGCTGGTCACCACGCCCACGAAATTGCTGGCCACGATCCGGTAGCCGCCCGCGTCGGCGGGCGTGATGGGACCGAGTGTCAGGTAGAGGTCGGTGGCTCCGGGGATGGGCTGGTCGTTGTGAAGCCATTGGAACGCGAGCGGGTTGGCTCCGTACACCGATGCCTGGAAGTAAGCGCCCGGCGGCGAACCCATATCGACTTCCTGGCTCGGAGGATACACGCTCACCACGGTGGGCTCGACGATCACGGTCAGGGTGGCCAGGCGGCTGGTGACCGCCCCGGCAGCGTTGCTCACCACCACAGAATAATAGCCGGCGTCCGCGACCGAGAGGGTCTCGAGGTAGAGGTAGTAGTTGGTGGCGCCGGGGAGCGCGGCGCCGTTGTGATACCACTGGTGGTCCGGCGGCGGCGCGCCCGACGCGTAAACGAAGAAGGAGACGTTGCTGGGGCTGCTGAGGGAGACCGTCTGGTCGTATGGCTGGCTTTCGATTACGGGCGCGGCGACCGTCACAGTGAGTCGGGCCACCGCGCTGGTGACGCTGCCGGCCAGGTTGGCGGCCACAGCCGCGTAGTTGCCGATGTCCGCCAGGGTCACCGGCGACAGGATCAGCATGGAATTGGTCTTGCCCGGGAGCAGGGCGCCGTCCTTGAACCACTGGTAGAAGGGCGGGGGCGCGCTGGCGGCCCTGGCGCTGAGATAGGCCGTCTGACCGTAGGACGCCGTGGTGTTGGTCGGTTGGAGGGTCATCTCGGGCGGCGAGGTCGTAACCGTCAGCAGCGCCACCTCGCTGGTGACCGCTCCCCAGGGGTTGCTGACAATGACATCGTAACCTCCGGCATGCTCGGGGAGGGTGTAGGGGATGACGCGGGTATTGGGGGCGCCGTTGGTGCTCGGCGGAAGGGCGGTTCCGTTCTGACGCCAAAGGTAGGAAAGGGTTCCGCTGCCGGTCGCGCAGACCCGGAATGTCGTCGAGTTACCCGCCACGACGGTGCGATTGGTGGGCTGGCATGTGAGCGTGGGCGGCACGCCGTTGGTGACGATCAGCCAGACGGTGCGGCTCAAGTTCGTTCCCGCCGTGTTGGTGACCACCACGTCATAGAAGGCGGACGACTCCGGCACGGCGGGCGAGACGGTGAGCGCCGGGTATATTTGGCCGGGCAGATTGACGCCGTTCGAGCGCCATTGGTATCCCACGGCCGGGCACCCGGCAGCCTCGGAAATGAGGGTGGCGGTCGGGCCGCTGAGGGTGGCTGTGCTGACGGGCTGCCGGGTGAAGAGCGGCGTGAACGTCAGCAAAGCCTGCCGGCTGGTGATCATCCCAAAGGCGTTGCTGACCACCAGGTCGTAATGGCCCAGGTCCGCGGCGCCGATGTTGGTCAGGGTGAGGACCACGCTGTAGCCGCCCGAGGGGACCACGCCGGCCTGGCCGGGCAGAGGCCCTCCTTCCTTGCGCCACTGGTAGCTGAGCGGGCCGGTTCCGCCGAGGGTCGCGTACGTCGAGGCGGCGCTTCCGGGGCAGGCCACGGTGTCCGCCGGTTCCGTGTTGAGGGCGGGGGCCTGGGTGGGGACTGTCAGTCTTGCCGCGCTGCTGGTCACGCTCCCGAAGGGATTGGAGACGATCACGTCGTAGAGGCCCGCGTTGGTCGTTGTGCCAGGCAGGGTCACCCGCTCCAGCATGTTGCTGGCCGAGTTCAACGGAAATCCGTTGCGCCGCCAGCGATAGTAGAGCGGCGGGTACCCGTTGGCCTCCACTCGGAACGTGACCGAGACTCCTGGACTGACCGTTCGGTCCAGCGGAGGGATCTCAACCACGGGCTCCGCCGGGGCCTGGGCCGGCAGGTTCGCGCCTGAAAGACTCACACACAGCAGCACGACGACGCGGAACATCGAGCCGCTGGACACCAGCCACTTCAAGGGATGCATAGCGAAAACGTTGTTGGCAGAAACATTGCCGTCAAAAGCCCGCTTCTGCAAGCCGGTGCTGGAAGCGGGTTGGCTCGTCAGACACGATGCCCGGCGCGGTCTTCCTGATTGAACCCGATCAAGCTATTCCTGCAAAGTGAGTTAAAGCTGTAGGTCGGGCCTATTTCGGCTGGTTCCGCTTGGCCGCCTTTAGGGTCCGCACAAGTTCGAAGGTCGCCGTGGCATCCGAGCCCCAGGCGGAGTTCGGTGCGGCGTGATACGCTTCCAAGGCCGCCAGAGCGCTCTTGGCGTCCCCGGCGCGCAGGGCTTGCTCCAGACCTCGGAACGCGGCGTGGCGCGCCGAACGGACCTTGGGTGGAGAAAATACCAGCGCACAGACGCAGAAGAGGCTTATAAGCGCGAGCCCGCCGCACACGAGCCGACGCAGCACATCGGTCTTCGTCTCGGCGAAGAGCCAAAGTCCGATGAGGAAAAGCGGGATGACGAATAACAGGCTCATGGCAGGAATTTGCCACCATGCGGACCAAAGGCAAAACGATTGCGCGGGGACGAGGCGGCATTACCATGCCGGCGTGGATGAACTGAGCCGCCAGGTCGGGGAACATATCCGGCGTCATCGCCTGTTGCGCGACGGCCAGCCGGCGTTGGTGGCGGTCTCGGGCGGAGTGGATTCGATGGTGCTGCTGCATGTGCTCCAGGACCTGGCCCTCGGCCATGGCTGGCGACTCACCGCGGCGCACCTCAACCACGGCTTGCGCGGACGGGCCAGCGACGCCGACGAGGCCCTGGTGTGTCGAGCCGCCCGCCGGCTGGGATGCGCCTGCGTGACGGGACGCGCAGACGTGCGCGCGCTGGCGCGCCGAAAGGGCCTCTCGATCGAGATGGCCGCCCGCGAGGCTCGGCACGAGTTCCTGGCGCAAACAGCCCGGCGGCTGGGAATTCGCGTTATCCTCCTGGCGCACCATGCCGACGACCGCGTCGAGCTGTTCCTGCTGCGATTGTTTCGCGGCGCCGGGTTGGCCGGCCTTGCTGGAATGAAACGGGCCAATCCCTCCCCGGCAAATGCCCGGCTCCGCCTCGCGCGCCCCTTCTTCGAACTCGAGAAAGCCGCCCTCCTGGAGTATGCGGCTGCCCGCGAAATCGCCTTTCGGGAGGACGCGAGCAACGCATCCCTGGAAATCCAGCGTAACCGTGTCCGACGCGAGCTGCTGCCGCTCTTGCGGCGGCGATACCAGCCGGCCATCGACGCGACCGTCCTGCGGGCGGCGGGCCTGATCGAGGACGCGGGGGCCTTTCTTTCCCTCGAAGCGCGGCGGTGGCTGGAGTCTCGCCCGGGCCGGCCCTTTCGCGCCCTGTCTCCGGCCCTGCAACGCGAGATTTTGCGGACGGAGCTGATCCGAAGCGGCGTGGCCGCGGACTACGACCTCATCGAGCGCCTGCGCCAGACGGCGGATCGGCCGTTCTCGATCGGTCCGGATCGCCGTGTGCGGCGATTGCGCGACGGGACTCTGCGTGTCGAGCGCAGCGCGCCGCACGCTTTCCAGCCGGGCCGTGTCGAGGTGGATCTGTCGGCGCGCGCGGGCCGCGTCCTGTTTGACGGCGTGGAGCTGAGCTGGCGGCGCGTTTCCGGCGCGCAGGCCAGACGGCTGCTGCGCTCCTCGCGGCTGGAGGGCGAGGTGTTCGACGCCGACCGGGTGGGGACGAGGATTGTGCTGCGGCACTGGACCCCGGGCGACCGTTTTCGCCCGATCGGCATGCCCTCGGCGGTGAAGCTCCAGGACTGGTTCACCAACCGCAAAGTCGCGCGCGCAGCCCGACGCGCCCTGACCGTCGCCGCCACCGCCGGGGGGACTCTCTGGTGGGTCGAGAATCAGCGCATCGGCGAGGAGTTCAAGGTGACAGCCGCCGCCAGAAACGCCCTGCGCTGGCAATGGAGGCGTCGCCGGCGTCCGGACGCCGCGCCTTGAGCGGGGCTACCACTCGATCTCGCCCCACCGGGGAACACGCGCGTCGGCCATCTCCATCTGGCCGCGAGTGACGCCCAGCCGGTTGACGAGCTTGAGCTCGCGCCAGAGCCGGGCGCCGCTCACTTCGCCGCGCAGCAACCGCTGGTACATCGCGATGGTCTGCGCCGCCTGCGCGGGGGATTCGTTGAGGAGTTCGATGCGAAAGCGGCGGGCCCCCAGTTCAATGAAGCGGCCCGCGAACTCGGCCCCGGTCTGCGCCAGCGCGTCATAGACGGTGTTGCGGCAGCCGGCGTCGGCCTTGACGGGGTGTCTCGCGCCCACCCGGTCGCGCAGGTCCACTTCGTGACGGTCGCAGGGGCGTCCGCAGTTGGTGTAGTCCGTCCCCTTCGAGAGAAACGCGCAGAACACGCAATGCTCCATGTGAAAGAGGGGCATGTGCTGGTGGAGGGTGATTTCGAACCAGGAGGGCGGCGCGGCTTGCAAGAGGCCGGCCAGTTGCTCGGCGTTGAGGTCGTAGGAGGCGGTCACGCGCTCCAGGCCGGCGCGCCGGATGAGATGCTCGGCCGTCAGCGGGTTGGCCGTGTTCAGCGAAAAATCGCCGATCATCCGGTGGCCGGCGAAGAACGTCAGGTGGTCGTAATTGCGCGCCAGGTAACCGTCGGCTTCGCTGGAGAGCGCCTGCTTGAGAATCCATTCCTCGCCGGGCTTGGCGATGCGGGGCGGAGCCACGAAGATCGAGGCGGCGTCCGCGGCGCCGGCCTGCCCTTGGCGGAACAAACGCACGGCTTCGCGGTATTTCTTCAAATCTTCAAACTCGCAATACAGCGTGGCCACGCCCGCGCGCAGCGCCGCTTCCATCTGGGCCAGGTTCCGGACCAGCACAATCAGTTCGGGCTGGGCCGGGGCAGGGGCGGTCTCCTCCGTGGACACGGGGCGGGCGAAGAGGCCGGGACCGTCCGGGGCCGGCGGCGCCAGCGTCCAGCGGGCCGGCCGCGCGCGCAACGCTTCGATTCGCGCCACCGCCTCGCGCCGGAGGCGGTTCAGTTCGCTCACAGGCAGGAGCACCTCGCCGGCCAGACGGCAGCGCAGCTCGCCCAGTGCGAAGGGCGTCCCCCCCAGCCGCCCCAACTGGTCGCGCAGGCGGGCCTCGGTCAGCGGCTGTTTGCGGGCGGTCTCCAGCGGCAGGGCCGACTCCACTCGGACGGCGTTGCCCAGTTCGTCCTCGACGCTCAGGACCATGGGCTGGCCGGCGGCGCCGGAGACTTCCATCGCCAGCGGCCGGAACGACTGCGGTTGTTCGGCGGCGTAGCTGCGCCGGATGCGCCGATCCAGTTCGGGATCGCTCGTTTTCCACAACCGATCGCCTGCATGCACCCGCGAGAAATCGATGTCCCCGCGCCCGAACGTCAACGTCACTTCGTCCGGGCCGTCCGGGGCGCCGGGCCGCTGCCGCCGTCTGACCTCATACACCCGGCCGCCTTCCTCCTTCTGGTCGGGGCGTCCGGCGTCGAAGACCACTCCATCGCCCGGCTTGAGCGGGCCTTCGAGCGGGAGCACCACGCTGTCCCGCTGCACGCGGCTGACGCGGCCCAGG
>JAKLEJ010000129.1 GCA_022711695.1 Verrucomicrobiota bacterium
CGCGACCTGCATCGGGAAACGCTTCTGGTCCTCCCAGGCGGCGCGCAGGAGGCGCAGGAGGGGGCCCGAGCGAAGCAAGCGGCTGGCGGCCCCAGCCAGGGTGTGCGACTCGACCTGCTTGATGATAATGGGGAGATGATTCTCCCGAAAGTGCTTCTCGACTTCCTCCATGCTGCCCAGGCGAAGGGGCTCGGGCATGTTCAAACACGTGTATTCGGTCCGCCAGCTCTGGCTGTCGATCCACTTCTTGATGGTCTCTTCATCGCGGACGATCTTCACCCGGGCTTTGAAGGCGTCGAAGGGCATGCGCGAGAACCGTTCGCCATGCAGCCTGCGCAACTGGTTCTGGTAGTCGTGGTGGTTGGGCGGGCCAAGGATGACCCCGCTCATGCCGCACTGGGCGACAAACGTATAGGTGCCCTTGGGCGGCTCGATGGCGGTCTTCTCCGCCTGGTAAAAGGTGTTGAAATGCTTGTCCAGAGCGTAGTTCACCGCTTCCTGCTCCGACAGCCACAAGGTGTCGTCCAGGGCGCACACGAAGAGGGGCTGGAGGACCTGTCCTTCCGCGCCCTTCTTGACCGAGAAGGTCACGGAGTGGCGCTCCGGCTTGGCCAGCACCATCTGGGCCACGCCAAACAGCGGGTAAGCCCGGCCGGTCATCTTGATCTGGCGGGCCAGCGAATCGACGCCCTTGTCGTCGGGGCGGAAAGCGACCCTGACCTCGAGCGGCGGTTCGGGCGCCGGGGCGGGGCGGGCCTCGCGGCCGGGGTCGCGGCGACCCCGGTCCCACGGGCGCCCCCCGCCCTGCTGGGCCGGACGGCCCGCGCCCGGCGGGCGCGGCGATCCTTCGGGGCGTCGGCCGGGCGGCCCTTCGCGCCGCCCCTGCGGACGCTGGCCGGGCATCTCCCCTTCGCGGCGGCGGAACGGACGGTCTCCGCGCCCGCGCGGGGGCCGGTCTTCGCGGCCGCCCTGGAAGTCGGCGTACAGATTGCGATTGCTCGGTTCCTTGGCCCACGCGGGCAGGAAATGCAAATCCAAGTTCAGATCATTGTCGATTGAATCACTCATTCGATTTGGCAATGAGGGAGGGAGAATGTCCGGCCGGCCGCCGGAATGCAAGCGCTAGTCTCGCGACCGGAAAAAAGCTTTTGACGGCCCCGCATCCTGATTAAGTTGTCGGGGCAATGGCTGGCGACACCCCGCTGACCCCGATGATGGCGCAATACCGCCGCATCAAGGGCGAGCTGCCGAAAGACGCGCTGCTGCTCTTTCGGCTGGGAGACTTCTACGAGATGTTTTTCGAAGACGCCCAGGCCGGCGCCCAACTCCTGAACGTGGCCTTGACCCGCCGGGGGACCGTGCCGATGTGCGGCATCCCGTTCCACGCCGCTCATGCCTACATCGCCCGGCTGCTCAAGGCGGGGCGAAAGGTCGCCATCTGCGACCAGATGGAGGAAGCCCGCCCCGGGCAGATCGTCAAACGCGAGGTCACCCAGATTCTCAGCCCGGGAACCCATTTTGACGAGCGCATGCTCCAGGCCGAGCAGCACAACTACCTGGGCGCGGTGTGCGTCCACGGCGGCGCCTTCGGCCTGGCGGTGGCCGACCTGACCACGGGAGACTTCAAGGCCACTCAGATCGAGACCGAGTCCGCGTTGCTGTCCGAATTGGAGCGATTGCGTCCCGCCGAGCTGATCCACCCGTCCGAAGCCGCCGCGCTGCAAGCCCTGCTCAAGGATGCGTTCCCCATTCTGAACGGCTACGAGGATTGGGTGTTCGCTCCGGAGACGGCCCAGTTCACCCTGCGGGAGCAGTTCAAGGTCGGGTCGCTCGACGGCTTCGGGTTGCGGGACAAGCCCGCCGCCATCGGCGCGGCCGGCGCGGTGTTGCACTACCTGGCGCAACACCTGCGGCGCGATCTGAGCCACCTGACCTCGTGCTCCTGCTACGAACGGTCGGATCATCTCCACCTGGACGGCGCCACCCTCAGGCATTTGGAGGTGCTGGACCCGCTGCACCGGGACGCGCCACGCTCCGCCACACTTCTCGGCGTCCTGAACCGGACCGCCACGCCGATGGGCGCCCGGCAACTCCGGGACTGGCTCTCCCAGCCGCTGGCGGCGCTGGAGCCCATCTTGCGCCGCCAGGAAGCCGTGCAGACCTGGCTGGACCGCCCGGCCGATCTCGAGGCCTTCCGCCAGGCCCTGACCGGCGTGCGCGACCTGGAGCGCACCATCGGACGCCTCAGCTTCGGCTCGGGGAATGGACGCGACCTTCAGGCCCTGCGGCAGGGTCTGGAACAGGTTCCCGTCATCAAGGGGATTCTCGCCGGCGCAATCCAGCGCCCGGCGCCCAACGCCCCGGGTCTGGCGGACGGCCTGCTGCGGGAGGAGCAGGCGTCTCCAGACGGCCACACGTCACTCATCGAGGAACTGGCGGGCGCGCTGGCGGAGTGCCCGGGTCTGACAGGCTTGATCGGCCGGGCCATCGTGGAAGAGCCCCCGCTCTCGGTGAAGGAAGGCGGGGTGATCCGCGAAGGATTCGACGCCGCGCTCGACGAGTTGCGGCGCGCCATGCGCGAGGGCAAAGACTGGATCGCGCGGCTGCAACAGACCGAGATCGAGCGCACCGGCATCCCCTCGCTGAAGGTGCGGTTCAACTCGGTGTTCGGCTATTACATCGAAATCACGAAGGCAAACCTGGACAAGACGCCGCCGCATTACACGCGCAAGCAGACCATCGCCAACGGGGAGCGGTTCATCACGCCCGAGTTGAAGGAGATGGAAGGCAGAATCCTGGGCGCCGAGGAGCGCAGCCTCAAGCTGGAGTACGATTTGTTTCTCCGGGTGCGGGAGGCAGCCCTGGCCGAGCTCAAGAGCATCCAGCGCACCGCGCAGGCCCTGGCCCAGCTCGACGTGCTGGCGGCCTTCGCCGACCAAGCCCGCCTGTTCAACTACTGCCGGCCCCGCATCGCCAACGACGGGATGCTGGTCATCCGGGACGGCCGCCATCCGGTGCTCGAACAGAGCCTGACCGACGACCGCTTCGTGCCGAACGACACCGAGCTGGACAGCGCCTCGCGACAGATCGCCCTGATCACGGGGCCGAACATGGCCGGCAAGAGCACCTACATCCGCCAGGTGGCGCTGCTGGCCCTGATGGCGCACACCGGCTCGTTCATTCCCGCCGCCCAGGCGCGCATCGACCTCCTGGACCGCATCTTCACGCGCATCGGGGCCAGCGACGATCTGGCGCGCGGCCAGTCCACCTTCATGGTCGAGATGAGCGAGACCGCCAACATCCTCAACAACGCCACGCCGCGCAGCCTCATCCTGCTGGACGAGGTCGGCCGCGGGACCAGCACGTTCGACGGGTTGAGCCTGGCCTGGTCCATCGTCGAGCATCTGCACAATGCGGTGGGGGCCAAGACCCTGTTTGCCACGCACTATCACGAGCTCACCGAGCTGGCGGGGCGGCTGGCCCGGCTGCGCAATTACAACGTCGCCGTGCGGGAGTGGCGGGACCAGGTCGTGTTCCTGCGCAAGATCGTCGAGGGCGGCGCCGACAAGAGCTACGGCATCCAGGTGGCCCGGCTGGCGGGCGTGCCCAAGGCGGTGATCGACCGCGCCAAGGTCATCCTGCGCAACCTCGAGGAGAGCGAACTCACTCCCGAGGGCAACGTGCGCCAGTCCTCGCGACACCGCGCCGAACGCGAGAAACTCCAGTCCCTGGAGCCGCCACCCCAGCTCGACCTGTTCGGCTGAGGCCCTCCCGCCTCCGGGTCCACCCCCCCACGGCCCGCCTGCGCTTGACTCCGGGGCAATCCGTGGCATGGTAACACGACAAGAGGCGGCAAACAGCGGAAGAAAGGTTCAGCATGAACAGAGAGACCTTCATTCTTGCGTCCGGCGAAGTGTTCTATTACACGCCATCGAGGACTCCCACCCTCAGCGCTCCATCCACCCAGTCCTGGCGTGCGGTCACTGTCGAGGAACAGCGCCTGGCCATGGTTGAGCCGAGCCAGGTTCGGGCGGCAGTCGAGAAGTGGGTCGAACAACTGGTGCGGCGACAACTGGGGGGAAAGTTCAAAGGCCCGCTCAAGATCTCGATCGATCACAAGACGGCCGAGGCCATTTATCGAGCCCAGAAGAAGGGCGCGCGCCGTTAGCCAGGGTCCGGCGGCCCTGAACGAAGTCTGCGCGACGCTCCGCGCGGCCAGCGGGAGCGAGCGCGAGCGGTTGCGCGCGCCGCAGCATCGAGCAGTCCCTCGCGGATGGCATGAGCAAGCTGATCCTCAAGAGCGATTTTTCCCTGGGAGACACCGTGCTCCTGACCGCGGCGGTCCGCGATCTGCATCGGTGCTGCCCCGGCCAATACCGGACCGACGTGCGCACCGGATTTCCCGATCTGTGGCGGCACAATCCGCTCCTCACGCCCCTGAACCCTTACGATCGCGACGTGGAGACGGTTTCCTGCGAACTGCCGCTGGTGCAGCGCAGCAATGAGGCCGCCTGCCACGTGCTGCATGGATTCATGGATTTCCTGAACCGTTTCCTGGGGGTGCGCATCCAGCCGACGGAGTTTCGGGGCGACCTTCATCTGAGCCGGGCCGAAAGGGCGGGAGCTTCCCCGTTGCGCCGGCTGGCCGGGGCGGAGGCGCCCTACTGGCTAATCTCGACGGGGGGGCGATGGGACAACACCATCAAATGGTGGGAGGCGCGGCGCTACCAGGAAGTCGTGGACCATTTCGCGGGACGAATCCAGTTCGTTCAAGTGGGCCATGCCAGCGCCTATCACCCCCGGTTGGAGGGAGTCATCGATCTGCGCGGGCGCACCAGCGTGCGGGAGTTGGTCCGATGGATGCACCGGGCCGAAGGGGTGGTGTGTGGAGTGACGAGCCTGATGCACCTGGCGGCGGCCACGCCCCGGCCCGCGGGATCGACAGGCAGCCGGCCCTGCGTGGTGGTGGCGGGCGGGCGGGAGCCGCCCTCCTGGGAGGCCTACCCCGGCCACCAGTTCATTCACACAATCGGCATGCTGCCCTGCTGCGCGACCGGCGGCTGCTGGAAGTGGCGCACGCAGCCGTTGGGCGACGGCGGCCCCGGGGACCGGCCCGACAACCTGTGCGTGGACAGGCGCGGCGACCTGCCGCATTGCATGGATCTGATCTCCAGCCAGGAGGTGATCCGTCGAATCGACCTGTATCTGCAAAGCGGGGCCGCGCGCCCGCTCAATGCGGCGCAGGCGCGGCGGGCCCGCCGGGCGGCGGTTTCCCAGCCCGAGCCCCCCGCCTATCCCTACCTGCCCTTGAATCTGCTGACGGCCCTGCCGGCGGCGGAGGAGCGCATCGCCACCCTGCCCTCCTACCCGGGCGGTTTTCACGGGCGGGGTGTGGTGATCTGCGCCGGCGGCGCGCAGTTTTTCACCAACGCGTGGGTCTGCCTCCACATGCTCCGGCGCGCGGGTTGTCATCTGCCGGCGCAACTTTGGAGCCTGGGCCCGGAGGAGATGGACCCCGAGATGCGCCGACTGGTCGCGCCGCTGGGAGCGGAATGCGTGGACGCCTCGGCCGTGCGCCGGCGGCGCCCGCTCCGCCAGCTCCACGGGTGGCTGTTGAAACCCTACGCCATCCTCCACTCGCCGTTTCGCGAGGTGCTGTTGCTGGACGCCGACAACGTGCCCGTGGCCAACCCGGAACCTCTGTTCGAGGCGCCGCCCTACCGCCGCACCGGCGCGGTGTTCTGGCCGGACTATCTGCGGCTGGCCCCGGACCGCAGCGCCTGGCGGGTGTTTGGCGTGCGCTACCGCGACGAGCCGGAGTTCGAAACGGGCCAGGCGCTCATCGACAAGGCGGTGTGCTGGAAGGCGCTCCACCTCGCCCTCTGGTACAACGAACACAGCGACTTCTTCTACCAGCACGTTCACGGCGACAAGGAGACCTTCCACATGGCCTTCCGCAAGCTCGGCCGGCCCTACGCCATGCCCTCCACCCCCATTCATCCCCTGCCGGGGGTGATGTGCCAGCACGACTTCAAAGGCCGACGCCTCTTTCAACACCGCAACCTCGACAAATGGACTTTGGACGGACGCAACCGACGGATTCCCGGGTTCCTTTACGAAGAGGAATGCCGCGGCTGCCTCAGCCGGCTGCGCGAGCTTTGGGATGGACGCGCCGCGAAGTTCCGGCGCGAGGCCGCGCGCCGGCGAAACGGCGCGCACGCCCCCGCGTTCCTGCAGGGCGGGCTGCGCCTGGCCGCTTTCATGGTGTCCTGCCCGCAGCGCGCGCGGGCGCGCGCGGAGACGCTGCGCCGCCTCCAAGCCACAGATTGGGGCGAGGCGCCCGTGGGGATCGTGATCGACGAAGGCCGCTTCCGGTGTCTGAAGGAAAGCCACAGCCACACGGCCTGGCGCGCTCTGCGAGCGGCCCTGCGCACCCGGGCGGACTACCTCCTCTGCCTGGAGGACGACCTTGCGTTCAACCGGTTCCTGCGGCACAACCTGCAATCGTGGCGCCCGCTGATCGAGGGCCAGGCGGCCTTCGCGACGCTCTGCAACCTGCAGCCCGATGCGCTGGCGTGGGACCTGGCCCGGGCCGCCACGGTGGTGAACGCCCCGCGCTATTTTGGCAGCCAGGCGGTGCTGCTTTCCCGCGCGCTGGCCCGGTATTTCCTCGAACACTGGTTCGACGCCCCGCCGGAGTTGGACATGAAATGGAAAGTCCTGTGCCAGCGGGCCGGCGAACGCCTCCTGGCCCATGCGCCGTCGCTGGTCGGCCATCGGGGCCGGCGGAGCGCGCTGGGCAACCGGTTTCTCGACGCGATCGACTTCTCGCCCGATTGGCGCGCCCCCGCCGAAAACGGCGCCAGCCGGATTCGCTTCCTGCCCGTTCCGCGGGCCGCATCCGCATGAAGGAGCCGGAGAACACCACCACCACTGCGCCGGGCCACAGCGGCGACACCCAAGTGTTCGCGGCCACGCCGTCCATTCCGGACTACAGCCTCATTCGCGTGATCGGCAGCGGCGCGTTTGGGGAAATCTGGCTGGCTCGCTCCCGCGCCACCGGCCGTCACCGCGCCATCAAGATCGTTCATCGCGCCCGGCTCCCCGATCAACAGACCTATGAGCTCGAGTTTGCGGGGCTGAAACGGTTCGAGGAGGTGTCGCGCGAGCATCTGGGGTTCGTGGACATCCTGCACATCAGCCGCCACGATCAATCGGGCTATTTTTACTACGTCATGGAGCTGGCCGATGACGCCGAGACCGGCCAGCAGATCTCCGAGGACCATTACCAAAGCCGGACGTTGGCCACGGACCTGCGCCTCCACGGCATGCTGCAGGCGCAGACATGCGCCCAGGTGGGCATGGCCGTGGCCGAGGCCCTCGAAGCCCTCCATGGCCATGGGCTGGTCCACCGCGACATCAAGCCCTCGAACATCGTGTTCGTGCGCGGCAGCCCCAAGCTGGCCGACATCGGCCTGGTGACCGAGGTTCAGTCCGCTCCTCACGCCATGTTGGCGGGGACGCCGGAATTCATGGACCGCGAGGTCCACGGGACCATCGCCGGGGACCTCTATAGCCTGGGCAGGATCTTGTATGTGATGGCCAGCGGACGCCCCGCCAAGGAGTGGCCGGCCTGGCCTGAGGAGGCCAGCCGCATCCACAGCCTGGAGGATTTCGCCGAGCTGGACCGCATCTTCCGCAAGGCCTGTCACGAGGATCGCTCGCAACGCTACCGCAGCGGCCAGGAGATGATCGAGGACCTGCGCCCGCTGCGGGTCAGCGCGTCCATCCGGCGGCTGCGGAAGCTGGAGCGGCGCTTCGCCAACCTGAAACGGTACGGGGTGGCGGCCCTGCTGGTGGCGGGGGCGGTGCTGTTCGGGGTGTATGAAGCGGGCCAGAAACAATGGCACGCTTCGCAACTGCGCCAGCGCCACGTCGGCTCCTACGTGGCTTACGGGACGCGCGAGTTGGAAACAGGCAACCCGCTGGGGGCCATCCCCTGGTTCACGGAAGCGCTGAACCTGGACAAGGACAACGAAGCGCGGGCCCGAAATCATCGGGTGCGGATCGCCAGCGTGCTGCAGAACTCCCCCACGCTGGTCCAGATGTGGTTCAACAACCGGGGCATCTGCCAGCCGACGTTCGCCGGCCAGGAGAACCAGGTGGTGGCGCCGGCCGCCGACGGCCGCTGGGCAGTGCTGGATCTCGTCAGCGGCCAGCCGATCTCCCCGCTGGTCGGCCGGGGCGGCTCGAACGAGACTGCCTCGTTCAGCGCCTCGGTCGGCCGGATCCTGACGTCGGACGACAAGACCAACCGGGTCATCCTTTGGGATCTGGCCACCGGCCAG
>JAKLEJ010000013.1 GCA_022711695.1 Verrucomicrobiota bacterium
ACCTGGTGCTCGGCCGCCACATGCTGGCTGGGCGCGCCGCGCGCAACCTCAGCCGCGCGGACTTGAATCTGAACGGGGCGATGGACGAGAACGACGTGCGCTTGCTGGCGATGCGGGTCCTGGGGGACGCGGCCACCACCAACTACCTGCCACTCGTCCAGACCGTGATCGGGGCCGCCGGCGGCACGGCTGCGGCGCCCAATTTTCAAATGACCGTTCCCCCGGGCGCGCTGCCGGGCGACGCCCGGGTGAGCCTCTCGCATTCCTGCGACGACCGCCCCGCGGGATGGCGAAGCGGCGGCGGAGTTTATCATGTCAGCGGCCTGCCGAACGCCCTTTCAGGGCCCATCACCCTGCGCGTGCCGGACACCCGCTCCTCACCCACCAACGCCATCGTCATCGCCATCGGCCAGTGGGTTCCCTCCCCGGAAAACACTTCCGAACCGCGCCGCTCCTTCACCCTGGTCACCGGGGTGCGCGATGCCAGCGGCTGGCTGGTCTTCACTGTCCCGCGGGAGCTTCTCTGGGGGATGGCGCCGGCCGCCCTGGAACGGAGCGGCGGCCTTGCCACCACGAAAAGCCCGGGCTGGACGCTGGAGTTCGACGTGGGCTTGTTTGGGGATTGGTATGCGCTGCGCACGACGCATTTTCACATCTTCTGGCAGGGCCTGACGCCGGCGAGGATCTTCGATCTCGGCGCGGATTTGGAGCGCGCCTACGGTTTGTTCCGCGACGGCGGGTATCCGTTCGAGCCAGCACGAAACATGACTAACAACCCCGTCCAAGTCACCCTGGTCGAGTCCCAGGACGAGGGCGGGTGCATCTTTTACACGGCAGCCTCCGCGTCCATCGAGCTGAAGAAATCCAAGGTGGACAGCGACGAGGAGATCCGGCGGACCACCGTCTGCCACGAGTTCTTCCACCTGGTCCAGGGGTTGCTGAACCCGTCTTCGGGGGCGGCGCAAGCCTTCGACAACCCGCTCAAAGTGCTGAGCGACGCCACCGCGACGTGGTCGGAGGAGTGGATGGCCAACGACCGCGCCAGTTATGTGCCGCCGAACTACACGGAAAACCGGGAACGCTTGTTTTCGGGGCTGTCTTACAGCGCCTTGGAAGGCGCTCCCGGCAAGGCGGGTTACGCCTTTTCGGCCCTGATCAAACACCTGGCCAACCGCCATGGGGATTCCGCTGTCTCCAACGTTTACTACCGCATCCGCATGGGCAGCAATGCCGTGGACGCGGTGATTGCGGCATTCCCGGGCAGCGCGGCCAACTCCTCCTGGCACGACGAATTCTACCGGGAACTGGTGCTGGGCGCGACGATCTACCCGGCCTTTCCGCTGGTGCAGGTGTCGCCTCGCAGCAAACCTGAATGGCCGCTGGACTATTGCACGGCAGATCTCGGCCTGGCCACCAACCGGCAGACCTTCTGGCGTCCCATTCTGCCGGGCTTGGGAGCGGCCGGCTACCGTCTCACCTACGCCACCAACCTGCTGGCGTCCATCGCCCCGGACGAGATGCTCGCCTTCGCCCTGCACAACGAGGCGACCGACGATGAGACGCTCACCGTGTTTACCGCCAAACGCCGGACTGAGCCGCTGGGGACCTGCGCCGGCGAGGACTACAGTTCGGTCCCCGGCGTCAGGCGCTATCGCCTGACCCAGTTGAGCGAGGTCTTCCAGCCGTCGGCCGATCCGGTCAACCTGGCCCCGCGCAGCGTGATCGCCCTGGTGACGCGCTCGAACCCCGCCGAACGCGACACGCTGGATCTGCACTCGCAGCTCAACGTGGGGGTGGTGCGCGAGTACGGGGGCGTGTCGAACCTGCTCACGCAGGTGGTGCGCCGCACCATCAATGGGGCCTGCAACAACGCCTGGTATTCCGATGTCTTTCCGGAGTTCACCTGCTCGGGCTCGATCGATCTGAGCGGTCTGATTGGCTCCTGCACCAACCGCCCGGCAAAACTCAGCGACGGCCAGGACTACCAGCATCTCCGGCTGGAGGTCTGGCAGGACGGACCCATCCACATCCCCATTACTCTGCACAGCGTGCCGGCGGCGCTGACCGCCACGTTTGACCACGCCCCCTGCAGCACTCTGCGCGTCTCCATCTCCAATCCGCGCTACGAGGTCAACAAACGCTCGTTCACCCCGCCCAACGACCTTCTCGACACCGACCACCCGGGCGATTCCTTCCTGGTCTCCCTGGGCGCCGACGAGGATTCGGCCTACTTCACCGTGAGCCGGAAATACGACAGCACCACCGAAATGCTGGCCGGCGATGGGTCGGTCCTGCACAGCTCCGTCTCCACCAACAACTCCGTCACACCCCTGATCGTTTACCTGCATCGCAAATAGCACCTGCCATGAAACTGACGCCTCTTTCCATGCTGCTCCTGGCGGCGCCCTGCTGGTGTTCCGGCCAGCAAGGGCCGGTTCTTGCGGTCAGCCAGGGCTCCTGCGCTCCCGGGCAAACGACCTTCCTCGAGCTGAGAATCTCGGGCGGCACAGCACCCTGCGGCGGCGCCAGCGCCACCCTGCTCTTTCCGGCCGGCATCGTTCCCACCCAGATCGCCGCCGGGTCGCTCCTGTCCGGCGGCGACGCCGAAGTCTATTGGCAACTGCGTCCGGAGGCCTCCGGGGGCGTGCGCCTGGCGCTGGCGGCCGGCGCGGGTTCCAATGCCTTCTCCGCGGCCAGTGGAACCTTGTTGTCCATCAAGGTGGCGGCTTCGGCGGCGCTCGCCCAGGGCAGCTATCCCATCGCTTTTGCCGAGTCCTCGAACGGCCCCGCGACGAGCGCCCGTCACGCCATTTCCTCGGCAAACGGCCTGGTTTCCGTGCCTCATTCGGTCGCGGCGGGCGCCCTCCTGGTGACCGCCGGGGCGTCCCAGGACTCGAACGGAAACGGCATCCCGGACGATTGGGAGATCCGGTTCTTCGGTTCGATCACCAACATTTCCGCGGCGACGGATGCCGATGGGGATGGCCTGAACGACTATCATGAGTACCTGTCAGGCACCCACCCGCGCGATCCGCTCTCCTGCATCGCCCTGCAAGTGGTCCCTTCCGCCCTGCCCTCCTTCCGGTGGTACAGCGCCGCCAATGCCTCCTATGACGTTGACCGAGCCGTCAGCCTGAGCGACTCCTTCTTTCCCCTGGCCACCAATTTGCCTTCCACTCCCCCGCAAAACACCTTTACGGACCCGTCGGCCACAGGCCGCGTGTATTTCTACAGGGTCAGAAAACGCTAAGGGCGCGATCCCGGGCCGGAGCGGGCTGTCAGCGGGCGCCGGGTTTTGCCCCGGCGGGGATCAGGGCCTTGAGAATGGGCTCGACCCAGGCGTCGCGCTTCATGTCCCAGAGAATGAAGTCGCTGTCGAACTGCCAGTAGGCCCAGCTCCAGCCGCGCGCCTCGGCGGCGCGGGTGACCGCGGTGAGGTAACGCGCGCGGGCGTCCATGGCGGCCTTGTCGTAAGCTCCGAATTCGCCCAGCAGCACCGGCCGGTTCTGCGCCCGGGCCCAGGCGGCCGCCTTGTCGAAGTCGCGCCGGATGGCTTCGAGTTCCTCGGGCGCTCCCTGCCAGTCCACGCCGAGCTTGTCCTTCTGGCCGGTCCAGCCCGCGCCCTGGTGCGTGAAGGCCATGGGCTTGTAATAGTGCACGGTGGCAATCAGGTTCCGGTCGGCCGCGGGCAGCTCGAGCTCGTTCAGATGGTCCACCGAGTTCCAGAAGGCCGGCCCAGCGATCACGGTGCGCGTGGGGTTCTTCTCGCGGATGAGCGCCAGCGCCTCGCGCAGCCAGACGTTCCAGAGCGGCGGAGTCAGCTTCTTGCAGGGCTCGTTGAGAATCTCGAACACCACCGAATTCGGGGCGCTTTGAAACCGCGCGGAGACCTGCCGCCAGAAAGCCAAAAAACGATCCTTGTGCCCCTCCGGGTCCTCGCCGATGGCGTTGAACTCATGAAGGTCGAGGATGACCATCAGGCCCTGGCTGGTGGCGTTGGTGACGGCCCAATCGAGGGTCTCCCACCAGGCCGTTCGCAACGCCCAGTCCGCGTTGCGGTCCATATGGCGGAAGGCGTGCAAGTTCACGCGCACGCTGTTGAATCCGGCTTCTTTGAGCAGGCGGAAATGCTTCGCCTGGAACCGGCCCTGTTCGCGCGAACGCCAGAGCGGATCGTAGCCGATGATATTCACGCCGCGGCCCAGTTTGCGGTTTTGCTCGAAGGCGTCGGCGGGGTTGGGCTGGGCCATGACCGGGAACGCGGCCAGCAAGATCCAGGCAAAGGAAAGACACTTCATGCAGGAAAGGACGACGCCCCGCCCGCCCGCATTCACCCGCAGGCGGGTTGCGCGCGCGGGTTCGAGACGGTCGGACCGCAGTGTGCCTCGGCGGCGTGCTCGCTCACGGCGCAGGCGGGGAGCTGTCCGCTCGCCGGGGTGTTGTGCGGAAAGAAGGTGAAGATGCGGTCGCGATGCGCGGTGGCCTGGCCGCGCAAGACTGCCGCGAAGCTCCGGCCGTCGATCCGCCGCTCCGGGGGAAGGCTTGCCCCGGCGGCCTCGGCCAGGGTGGGCAGGAAGTCGATACTCTGGATCATGGCCTCGCTGCGAATGCCAGGCCGGGTGACGCCCGGCCACACCACAATGCAGGGCTCGCGAACGCCGCCTTCCAAGACGCTGGCCTTGCCGCCGCGCAAGGGGGCGTTGCTGGTGGGGGGCGTTTCCGCGTAGGGCTGGGGCTCATGGGCGGGAAGGAGGAGCGGCGGGTGGTTCGGCGGGCTTCAGCGTCGGCGGCCATGCCGAGGCAAGAGGGTGCACGCGCAGCGACTCCAGCATGGCTGCGCCTCCCTCCGCCTTCACCGACAGGCCGTTCTCTTTGGGCAGCACGAAACGCGACAGGGAAATCTCCCCCCGGTTGACGAACACCTCGATGGAAGCGCGATCCACGAGGATCTCCACCGCCTCGATGGGGCCCGCGGCGGCAGCCGAGCGCCCGCCGCACTCGAGGGTCTTCGAGGCGAGAACCACCGGAACCCCGCGGATGTTGAACGTCAGCCGGGCGCCCTCCGGAATGCGGGTCTGCGCCTTGATATGAAACAGTCGCCCCGAGGGGGCCAGCCGGAGCGTTTCGTTGGCTCGCAGCGAGCGGTTGGTCCAGGAATCCTGCCCGCGATGCAGGAGGGCGATCTCGCGGATCGGCTCGCGAAAGAGCCGGGGCCCGCTGGGCGTGCTTCGCAGGCTAAGCTCGCACGGAAAGGTCACCTGCTGGCTGAAGGGCATGTCCGGAAAGTGCGAGAAGCGCATCCAGGCCGCCTGGATTCTCCTGCCGTCCCCCGTATCGACGTTGTCCCAGGTTTGCGTGGCGTAGAAATCGCCGAGGTCGCACGGGAACCGCCCGGCTTCCTCGGTGAAGGCCACGCCATCGAAGCGGCCGATCGAGTATTTGCCATTGCCCTGAATCAGCACCCATTTTCGGTTGCCGCGGTTTCCGTCCACCGGCAGCTCGAAGAAGTCCGGGCACTCGAAGCTGTCGCGGATGGGCTTTTGCTCGTCCTTCCAGTTCAACAGATTCGTGGACGTGAGGACATGATACTGGTTGTCGCCGTACATCATCATGACCCAGTGGCTGGAGGGCGCATGCCAGAAGACTTTGGGATCGCGCTCCGGGCGGATCATGATCGGGTTCTTCTCGTAGTGCTTCCAGGTGCGCCCGCGATCCAGGCTGTAGGACAGGCACTGGCTGCGATTGTCGAACCGCGACCAGAAGGCGACCATCGGCGGAATGGCCTTGTCCGGCGACAGCCCCGAGGCGTTCTTGTAGTCCACCACGCAGGTCCCGGACTGCACGCCGCTATCCAGGCGCTCCTCCCAAAACGCCGGCTCCAGCTCGGTCCAGTGGACCAGGTCGCGGCTGACCGCGTGAATCCAGCATTTGGCCCAGCGTTGCGCGAAGAGGTGATATTCGCCTTCGTAGTAGATCAGTCCGTTCAGGTCGTTGAGCCAGCCTTCCTGCCGCTCCCGGGGGTTGAGCCGGTTCACGGTCCACTGGCGGGCGGTGAAGTGGAACTGCGGGCGCAGGGACTCCTGGTAAAGCGGCCCGACCGTCTCGGGTAGCCGTTCCGGGGTGTCGGTCTGGACGATCTCGTCCGCGTTGATGTGTCCCCAGTCTCCGCCGGCCTCGTCCACCAAGCGCACCTGCGCTTCCTGGCCGATGAACTCCCGAACGTCCCAGCTCCCGGGCGTGAGCCGGTCGCTCCTCCAGCCTGTGGCGCTGCGCGCGACTTTTCCCCGGATGAGCAGGTCCAGGCAGGTGTGCCGTTCGTAATCGCCGCCGCCGATGCGAAAGGCGATGTAGGGCCGGGAAATCGTGAACCGCGGCGAGGTCAGCGTCCCGGTGGGCTTGTCGCCCTCGACCTCGCTGCTGGCCAGGCTGCCGTCGGGAGAGTTCTCGATCTCGAGCCGCGCCAGAAGCGCCCCCGCCGCTGGTCCGGGATTAAACGCCGTTCCCGTTCGCTTCCAATCCCCGTAGTCCGCCCCCTTGAAGTCTCCGATCACCAGTTGGGCCGCGCTGCATGCGGCCTGGGAAAACATGACCGAGACGAGCAGAATAGACCCGCGGCGGAAGGCGGCTGTCAGGCAAGTGTTCATAGGCGCTGGCCGGCATCGTATGAGCCGGGGGCTCTCCTCCGCAACACCATTGTCGGACGCCTGCCCGGTTCCTGACGGAAGAACTGCGGAGCTTGCTTGCTGGCGAGGCACGGGCGCGCTAGGGTGGCGCGCAGCCAGCCACGCGGGATTGCCGGGGAAGAACTGGAAACACGTGGCGCGCCGTGAAACTATGAAGCCGACTTCGCATGTCCAACTTTGGGCCGCCGTCCTGGTGACGGTCGGAACCTCCGCAGTCTTGGGCTCGCAGCCCCCGCTGGGGCAGCCTCGTCAGCCCGACGGGAACGGAGCCGTCGCCCTCTCGGGCGAACTCAAGCAATGGCACAAGGTAACGCTCACTCTGGACGGCCCGTTCGCCCGCGAGCGCGACACCGATCCCAATCCTTTCGCCGACTATGCCTTTCACGTGGTCTTCGCGCATGAGAGCGGCTCGCCCGTTTGCCAGGTTCCGGGCTATTTTGCGGCCGATGGCGACGCCGCCAACACCAGCGCCGAGGCCGGCGTCAAATGGCGCGCTCACCTCTCGCCCGACAAGCCCGGGCGGTGGACCTACGCGATCGCCTTCGTGAAAGGCCGGGGCGTCGCCGTCAGCGACACGCCCGGCGCGCCGCTCAGCCCTTACGACGGCCGGAAGGGGACCTTTGACGTCGCGCCCACCGACAAGTCCGGACGTGACTTCCGCGCCCGGGGCCGCCTGCAATACGTCGGCGAGCGTTACCTGCGGTTCGCCGGATCGGGCGATTACTTTCTCAAGGCCGGCGCCGATGCCCCCGAGAACCTCCTGGCCTGCGTCGATTTCGACGGCACGCGGGCGAACAAGCGGAAGTCCGCCCGGCAGGGCGAGGCCACGCCCGGCGGCGCCCTCAAGACCTGGCAGGCCCACGCGCGCGACTGGCGGACCGGCGATCCCGCATGGAAGGACGGCCGGGGCAAGGGCCTGATCGGCGCGCTGAACTACCTCGCCGGCAAGGGCTGCAACGCCTTTTCCTTCCTCCCCTACAACGCCGGCGGCGATGGCGACGACGTCTGGCCTTTCGTCGAGCGCGAAAGCAAGCTCCATTACGACTGCTCGAAGCTGGACCAGTGGGGCCTGGTGTTCGATCACGCCACCGCCCGGGGCCTCCACCTCCACTTCAAGCTGCAGGAAAACGAAATCGACGACAACCGCCGGGGCAGCGAGGGCGGGGGCGGCCCGGTCCCGGAATCGCTCGATGGCGGCAAGCTCGGCCCCGAACGCCGGCTCTATTGCCGCGAATTGATTGCCCGCTTTGCGCATAATCTCGCCCTCAACTGGAACATCGGCGAGGAAAACACCCAGAGCGCCGAAGAGGTCCGCGACATGGCGCGATTCCTCCACGAAACGGACCCCTACCGCCATCCCATCGTCATCCACACTTTCCCCGATCAGCAGGACAAGGTGTACCCGCCGCTGCTGGGCAATCGCTCGGAACTCACCGGCGCGTCCCTTCAGAATTCCTGGAGCCAGGCGCACCAGAGGACTCTCAAGTGGATCGCCGAATCCGAGAAGGCTGGCAAACCCTGGGTGGTGGCAAACGACGAGCAGAACCCTGCCGACATGGGCGTGCCGCCCGATCCCGGCTATGCCGGCCACAGCGGCGAGGCCATCCAAAATGGCAAGCCCTACACTTTGCACGACATCCGCAAACTTTGCCTCTGGGGCGCGCTCATGGCCGGGGGCGGCGGCGTCGAGTATTACTTCGGCTACAAGCTGCCGCAGAACGACCTGATGTGCGAGGACTGGCGCAGCCGCGACCGGAGCTGGGATTACTGCCGCATGGCGCTCGAGTTCTTCCGCAGCCAGGGCATTCCCTTCTGGAAAATGAAGAACGCGGACGAACTCACCGGCAACCCCAGGCACGACAACAGCCGCTACTGTTTCGCCCAGGCCGGCGTCGTTTACCTGGTGTATCTGCCCCACGGCGGCGCCGCCAGCCTGGACCTCTCCGGCGCCAGCGGGAGCTTTTCGGTCAAGTGGTTTAACCCGCGCACGGGCGGCGCGCTCGTCGAGGGCGCCGTCAAATCCGTCGCCGGCGGCGGCGTTGTTGCGCTCGGCAATCCGCCCGCCGACGCCGCGGAAGACTGGCTGGTCGTCGTCCAAAAATGACCGCTTGCGCCGTGAGCAGGTCCAATCTGGCGCGACACGCCCGCCCGACAATCTCCCTCGAATGAAAACCTGGATTAACTTGTGCAGCCTGCTGACCGGATGCGCCTGGACCCTCGCCGGCGCGGCCGGGGTCACCGTCGAACGCGGCGTCGATGCCGCCCCGCTCCGCTTCGCCGCCGAGGAAATCCAGGCCGCCGCCGCCGGGGCCACCGCCGGACCGCCCCTGGCGGTTTCGCTGCGTGTGGACGCAACGGCGCTCTCGCCGCAGAGTTACCGCCTGGCTCGCGACGGCAACACGCTAACCGTGACCGGCGGCGACGAGGCCGGCGCCCTCTACGGCGGGCTGGACGTCGCCGAGGCGCTTCGGGTCGGCGGGCTTGGGGAGTTGAAGGAGGGCGTTCGCGCTCCGCACATCTCCCGGCGCGGCATCAAGTTCAATCTCCCGCTGGACCTGCGCACGCCCACTTACTCGGACCCCTCCGACGCCGCGCAGGCCAACCTCCCCGAGATGTGGAGCCTCGAGTTCTGGCGCGAGTTCCTCGATGACATGGCCCGCCACCGCTACAACGTCCTCACCCTTTGGAGCCTCCATCCGTTTCCGTCGCTGGTCAAAGTGCCCGAGTTTCCGAATGTCGCCCTCGAGGATGTCTGGCGCACGACCGCGCCCTGGGACGAGAACTTCAGCAGCAACGGCGACGGTTTTGTGCGGCCCGAGATGCTGGCGCGGCGCGAGGTGGTCCGCAAACTGACCATCGACCAGAAGATCGCCTTCTGGCGCGCGGTGATGCAACTGGCCCGCGACCGCGGCGTGGAGGTGTGCCTCTTCACCTGGAACGTCTTTCTCTACGGCGCCGAAGGCAAGGACGGCCTCACCGGCGACAAGGGCGCGCCCCGCACGATCGAGTATTTCCGCGCGAGCGTGCGCGAGACGATCAAGACTTATCCTCTCCTGGCCGGCCTGGGCGTCACCGCGGGCGAGAGCATGCCCGAGAAGATCGGCGGCCTGAGCAAGGAGCAGTGGTTGTGGAAAACCTATGGCGAGGGCATCCGCGACGCTCTCAAGGACAACCCCCGCCGGCCTTTCCGGCTCATCCACCGGTTTCACATGACCGGCTTGGGCGAAATCCGGAGCGCGTTTGCCGGTCTGCCCTGTCCGCTCGATCTCAGCTTCAAGTACGCCATCGCCCACATGCACTCGGTCACCAACCCGCCCTTCATCCGGCCGGCGCTGCCGCTGCTGTCCCCGGAGCTTCGCTCCTGGCTCACCGTGCGCAACGACGACATCTGCAGCTTCCGTTGGGCGGACCCCGATTACGCCCGCGGATTCATCCGGGCCATCCCCGGTCCCGACAAGATCGCCGGGTTCTACATGGGCCCGGACAATTACACCTGGGGCCGCGACTTCCTCACCCGGACGTCGGGGAACCCTCGTCAGACCGTGATGCGCAAGCAGTGGCTGTCCTTCGCGCTCTGGGGGCGCCTGGCTTTCGATCCCGATTTGCCGGACGCCTGGGTCCACCGGCTCATCGCGGCGCGGTTTCCCGGAGCGAATGCCGGCGCGCTGGCGGAGGCCTGGGCGGACGCCTCCAAAACCTTCCCGTGGATCACCCGGTTCTATTGGGGCGACATCGATCTCAAATGGTTCCCCGAGGCTTGCATGCGCAAGAACCGGTTCCACACGGTGCGCGATTTCATCGAAGGCGGCACAATGCCCGGCAGCGGCGTGATGAACATCCTCGAGTGGCGCGCCACCCTGCTGGCCGGCCGCAAACCCGCGGGAGTCACGCCCCTCGACATCGCCGCCACTCTCGAAACCAACGCCCTGCGGGCGCTCGGGGCGCTGCCGCGGCTCCGGCCCGCCGCTCCCGCCGTCATCGGCAACGCCGCCGAATACGAGGCCACCCTGAACGATATCGACGCCATGGCCCGCCTCGGCCTCTACTACGCCGCCAAAATTCGCGGGGCTTGCGACCTGGCGCTCTTCGACAAGTCCGCCGACGCTCGACAACAGGCGGCGGCGGTCCGCCACCTCGAATCCGCTTTGAACCACTGGAAGGATTACGCCGCCGCCTACACGCGGCAGTATGTCCAGCCGGTCCTCTACAACCGCACCGGCTGGGTCGATATCCCCAGGCTCGCGGAAAAGGCCGCCGCCGATGTCCGGATGGCGCAGGAGTGGAAAGCCGGTGCCATCGACGAGACGCTCGTCCAACGCTCCGGCACGGAAGCGGGCTACCGCAAGTGAGCACAGCCCAGGCTCCGCACGTCAGCGTTTTGGAGTGCGGTGCCTCTGTCCGGCTCTCCTCACCCACCCAGCCCGCACCCCGCCCTTTGCCCCTCCAGGCCCGGCCTCGTGCCCGACGCCCCCCAACCCGGGGAGGGCGAGCGTCCTTGCGAGCCCCATCCACATCCGCGCCCATCCGCGGCTCACCCTCCCGTTAGACTCCGGCCTTTGGGCCGTCCTCCTTCGTTTGCTTCGTTTCCTTCTGTGAAAGCCCCCCCGTCTTCCGTCGGCAGGGCGACAATCCCGAGGAGCCACGGAGGCCGCGCGTTCCTTGCCCCGCGAGATGCCGCAGCCTGTCTTACTGGGGCTGCCTATCTCCCTGGAGTCGCGAGCCGCATCTGAATGTCTTTTCACCACGAAGACACGAAGGCTCGAAGAAGCAGGGCAACCGCGAAAGGCGCGAAAAGGGAACCGCAGAAGGAAAGGAAGGAAACAAAGTTTCGCATCCGCGCCGATCCGCGTTCATCTGCGGCTCACCCTTCCGACGGAGGTACGCCTTCATGGCGGGCAGGGCAACGCAGGCCGCATGGCAAGAATTCTCACAGTAGAGCGACGCTTCTGCGGAGCCGGTTCGGGCTTGTGACCGGCATTTGGCACGGATTTCAGGCCGTTTGTGGGATTGCCTGGAATTGGACTCTGCCGTAGAGTACTTCCATGAAACGATTGACGGCGATCATTTATCCCGGCGACTCCAAGCGATGGCTGATCGCGTTCAACCCCGAGACTGGAACCACCACTCAAGGTCGCACCGTCGAACAGGCCTTGGCCAACCTCAAGGAAGCCACCGAGTTGTACCTGGAGGAGAAGGACGCGCCGCAAAAGGCTCCGGCTTTCCTGACCACTTTCGAGGTTGCCCATGGCTAAACTGCCGTGCGTGTCTGGGGAGAAGACGGCACGGGCTCTGGAACGGCTGGGGTTTCAACGCCGCCGCCAGCGCGGTAGTCATCTGATCATGAGGCGCGGTGGTGACGTTTGCGTGGTTCCAATGCACCGTGAACTGGACCAAGGTACATTGCGGGGTGTCCTCCGTCAGGCAGGGGTCACCGCGGCGGAATTCCTCGGCGCGTTCTAAGGGCAGTTCAAGCGGCCAATCCCGAGCGCACCGCCATTTCCGACTGGCTTTGGCGGCGCGCCCGGCGCACCCTCCCTGCCATGGCATGCGCAGACCGGAACGTCGGGCGGTTGCATGGGGGACACGAAGAAGCCCGGAGACCAGGCTGCGGACCTGGAGTGACTGCATGAAGAGTGCAAAGCTGCGGACCAGAAGGCGATGTGGCAGTTTGTCTCGGTCCCCATTTGATCCGGTAGTATGGTCTGCATTCAACTTTGCCAACGAAGGGCACACAGGCGACCAATTTCTTGGTGGGCTGGCGTCCGGCTGTAGCGTGGACGGAGTTAAGAAGTGGCCCCATCTACCTATGCAATGAAGGTGGAGGGGACTGCATGCCACGAAGAATGCGCATTATTCCAGCATATCGAGCAAACAGAATCTGCAGGCAGTGTTGGACGAGTGTCGGGCTCTTCCTCTTAACTGCGGGGATATTATGCGGTTGCGGTCGCGGTTGCCGTTATGGACCAGCCGCGCGGCAATTTCAGCACCAACTCACTGTAACGAAACAACAGTGCAATGCATCAGATGTGAGACGGGCTGTGCTTTCCGTAAAGGATAGATGGAGTGACTCCAATCAGCTCTATTTTCCACTGGAAGACTGGCCGAAGCAGATTAGAAGCATCGCCCTCTTCCCGGATGCTGTCGAAGTGCTTTCTCCATGGTTATTCAAGACCACCTCAGAGGCACGGGCGCTGGGCTTGGTTGCTGGTGGAGGGCATGGGCATTGGGGCATTATTGTGTGCGTTGACACCAACAGTGTGCCTGAGGCTGTTGGAACTCTCGTTCTCTGGGACAATGGTGTGTATTTTTGGATGGAGTGATAAGGATTGAGGTCAACTACCACATTGCCTTGACCATAGGCGGTTTCCGGTTGTCATTCCGCTCGGACTTGAACATTGCCACATCGGCATGGGCCGAACGTCCTTGCCCTGGCCAGCCTTGGGTCGTTGCTGTTGTCGTACGGCGCAGCGTGATGCCGTCGGGTTTGCTTTGGGCGCTGTCGTCGGGTGATGCTTCATGGAGAAGAGATTGGAAACACCTCTGTAAACAACGGGGGCAGCGCTTCAAAGAGGCCGCATCCGCCGCGCGGTATTGCGCGAAGGGGACCTAGCCCCCTGCTGCTGCCCGGCTCAGTCGAGCCCACGGCAGCCCTTTGCCGGCCCTTTCGTGTGTCTGGTGTGTTTCGTGGTTCAAGTGGATCGGCCAACTGCGCCCCCACACGCCGGCTGCGCCGCCGCCATGGCAGTTCCATCCTCTCCGGAGCGCTATCGTGGCTCCTGCGGTTCCGCCACTTCCCTGCCAGGCGGACCGATTTGTGACCGATTTCGGACCGGTTTTCCTCAGTGTCGTCCGTCTGCGCGTTCGGAAATCGCGGTCGCCGCTTCGGGGCCGGGAGGTTGAGCGCGGGTCCGGGCCGGAAAAAGGTGCTGGAATTTGGGAGGGAGCGGTGTCTAATTGCCGCGCGGGCGCGGGGAGCGCGCCCGAGGGAACCATGTTTCAAAACATAGGCGAATTGGCCGTCCTGCTGTGGCGCACGCTGCGCGCCACGCCGCTGGTCTGGCGACATCGGCTCAAGGTCTTCGAGCAGATGTTCGAGATCGGCAACGCCAGCCTGCTGATGGCCTGCATCCTGTCGATGTTCATCGGGGGGGTGCTGGCGTTGCAGACGGGGCCGGTGCTGACGGAGCGCGGCATGTCCAGCGTGATCGGCGGAGTGGTGGGGCTGTCGATGTGCAAGGAGCTGGCCCCGGTGATGATCGCGATCCTGATCGCCGGCCGCATCGGCTCGGCCATGGCCGCCGAGCTGGGCTCGATGAAGGTGTACCAGGAGATCGACGCCCTGCGGACCATGAACATCAACCCGGTGCATTACCTGGTGCTGCCGCGGGTGGTGGCAATCAGCGTCACGCTGCCGATGCTGGTGGTCTTCGCCGTGCTGGCGGGGTGGATCGGGGGCGCGCTGGTCTCGGCGGTGAACGCCAAGATCGGGATCACCTGGCATGGCTACTTCAGCAACCTGCGCGAGGCGGTCGAGCTGGGCGACATTCTCAACGGGCTCTTCAAGGCCTTCTGCTTTGCCGTCAGCGTGGGGGTGATCTGCTGCCACCAGGGCCTGACCACGCTGGGCGGCCCTCGGGGCATCGGCCGCTCCGTCACCAAGGCGGTGGTCAACTCGATCGTGGTGATCCTGATCCTGGACTACCTGCTCACCCGGTTTCTCCTGTATTTCGAGGCATGATCCCCCCGAACGGCAACCTTTCCCGGAGCGTGACCGTGCAGGTGCGCGGGCTGCGCAAGAGCTACGGCCGCCAGGAAGTGCTCAAGGGCCTCGATTTCGAGGTGCAGCGCGGCGAGATTTTCGTGCTGATGGGCCCGAGCGGCGGCGGCAAGAGCGTCCTGCTCAAGCAGATTATCGGGCTGGAGACCCCGGATGCCGGCATGGTGCTCATCGAGGGCGAGCCGGTTCACGGCGGCGAGGTCACCCAGCGCCACCGCCTGGCCATGGTCTTTCAGTCGGGCGCCCTGCTCAATTCCCTCACCGTCGAGCAGAACGTCGGGCTCTACCTCAGCGAGCACCGCCTCAAGAAGCCCGGAGAAATCCAGCGGATCGTGCAGGAGAAGCTGGCCTTGCTGGGCATGGAGGAAGCCCTGAGCAAGCTGCCAGGGGAGCTCTCCGGCGGCATGAAGAAGCGGGTGGCGATCGCCCGCGCCCTGGTGATCGAGCCGCAGCTCATTCTCTACGACGAGCCCACCAGCGAGCTCGACCCCCTGATCGCCGTGACCATCGGCCGCGAGATCGTCAACCTGCGCCAGCGCACCGGGGCCACGTCCATCGTGGTGACCCACGAGCGGGACCTGGCGTTCGGGATCGCCGACCGGATGGCGCTGCTGCACGAGGGGCGCATCCTTTGCCTGGGAACGCCGGAGGAGGTCCGCCGGCATCCCGACCCGCTGGTGCAACAGTTCTTGACCGTCGATTTCACAATCCAGGAGAAACGCGCGCCATGAAAAACACACTTGAGACCCGCCTGGGCCTGTTCTTCGCCCTTTGCTTCATCGTGACGGTGGTCATCCTCGAGATGGTCGGGGTGGCCGAGTATTTCAAGCCCGGCTACCGCATTCACGCGGACTTCAAGGCGGTGCAGGAGCTCAAGCCCGGCGACCTCGTGAAAATGGCCGGCGTGGAGGTGGGCCGGGTGGACCAGGTCGCGCTCACCAACGAGCAGGTGCGGGTCACCATGAAGATCCGCCGGCCCGAGGCCCAGATCAAGACGGACAGCAAGGCGGCCATCAAGTTCACCGGCCTGATGGGCCAGAATTTTGTGGCGATCGATTTCGGGACCGCCTCCTCGCCCAAGGCGGCGGACGGCGCGGTGCTGGCCACGATCGAGCAGTCCGACCTGAGCAGCCTCATGAACAAGCTGGAGTCGGTGGCGGGCGAAGTGCAGGTGCTGCGCAAGGATTTGTCCACGGAGAACCTGGCCTCGCTGCTGGGGCCGGTGACGCATTTCATGGAGCAGAACAGCAACCACCTGGGCGCCATCCTGAGCAATGTGCGCAAGGTGAGCGACCAGGTGGCCGAGGGCAAGGGCACGGTGGGCAAACTGCTCTTCGACGACTCGCTCTACACCCTGGCGTTCTCGACGGTCGGGGGCGTCCAGGCGGGCGTGGCCGAGCTGCGGGCCGTGGCCAGCGACGCCCGCGGCATCATCGCCGACATCAACAGCGGCAAGGGCAACCTCGGCCTGATGGTCCGCGACGACGCCCTTTACCGCGAAGCCACCAACACGCTGTTCAACGTGCGCGAGATCGCCCAGAAGGTCAACGGCGGCCAGGGCACCGTGGGCAAGCTGGTCAACGACGATTCCTTCTACAAAAACGTGAAGGTCTCCCTGCAAAAACTGGACAAGGCCGCCGAGGGCCTCGAGGACCAGGGGCCGCTCAGCGTGCTGGGCATCGCCATCGGCACCCTTTTTTGAAATTGACTTGGCCCGGCCGCCGGGGGCACACTGCGCCGTCACGTTCCAAAAGCACACAGACGCGCACGCGGTGCAAACAGACCGAATCGTCAGGAGACATACTATGAGCAACGGCGAGACTCCCCAAACCCCACTCGCGGCCCCCGCCCAAGGCAAGAGCTGGACCGTCACACTGCTGCTGGCCATCCTGGTCGGGAGCTTCGGAGTCGATCGGTTCTACACGGGCTACATCGGCCTGGGCATCCTGAAGCTGGTGACCTGCGGCGGCCTGGGAATCTGGTGGCTGATCGACATCATTCTCCTGGCCGTTGGCAAGTACACGGACAAAGACGGCAATCCGTTGGTGAAATAGCCGGGCTCTTTCCCGGTTTCTCCGAGCAGTCCCGGAAAGGCGAGCGTTCCCGCGAGCCTGGGACGTCTTCTTTTACGCCTCGAATTGCGGCTTCGCTCGAGATTCGGGCCGCGTCTCCGCCGCCCGCCGCCGCACGATCCCCAGTCCCCGATCCGCGCGACGGCTCCTGCCTGCCACTCCGACCCTTCGCCGCATCTGGCCTCCTTGCTGACCCCACTGCTGGGTCACAGGAACGCTCAAGCGGTTGTTGCCAAAGCCCTCGACCTGCGGCTAGATTAACGGGATGAAACGAGCCATCCGGGCAATCGTCCTGATCCTTTGTTTGGGGACCGGCAGTCTTCGCGCCGAAGGGCCGGAGGGTCTCTACCTGAACGTCTATTCGCTCATTCAGGAGGGCGACGCGCTCAATGAGACCGGCCAGGCGCGCCTGGCCATGGCCAAGTACGCCGAGGCCCAATCCGCCCTGGCCCGATTCCCCACCACCTACCCCGGCTGGAACGAGAACCTGATCCGGTTTCGCCTGAACTACGTGAACTCGAAGCTGGCGCCGCTGCTGGCCCTGATGCCGCCCTCGACCAATGCGGCCGCGCCGGGGGCGCATCCCCTGGCGGAAGCCGTTCCCGCCGGGGAAACGAACAGCCTGGTCCGGCAGCTCCAGGAGGAGATGCGGCGTCTGCACGCCGACAATCAGAACCTGGCCGCCCGCCTCAAGGAGGCGCTCTCGGTGCAACCCTCGGCCACGGATCCGCGCGAGCTCACCCGGGTCCAGGAAAAGAGCCGCGAACTGCTCAAGGAGAACGAGCTGCTCAAGGTGACTTTGAAGGCGGAACAAGAGCGCTCGGCCAAACTGGTCGAGCCGACGCTGCTGGCCGACGCCACGCGCTCGCTCACCGAAACCCAGTCCAGGCTCCTTGCCCAGGAGCAGACGCTGACGGCCTTGCGGACCGAGAACGAAATGCTCAAGAAGCAAAGCACGGCCGCGGGCTCGACAGGCGAGGGCAATGCCCGGCTGGATCGACAGCTTGAGAAGGCGCAGCGCGATCTTGCGGCCCTGCAAAGCCAGCACGAGAAACTGCAGGCGGACAAGAAGTTCATGGAAACCCGGGTCAAGGAGCTCGAGTCGAGCCTGCTCCAGGCCAACTCGACCGCCGCCGAGCGCGCCCAAACCGAAGCGCGCAAGCTGAAGCAGGCGCAGGACGAATTGGGCCGCCAGATCGAGCAGGCGCAAAAAGCCGCCGGGGAAAACCGCGACCAGATCGCCAAACTCGAGAAGGAACGGGACAAGCTGGCCCGGGACAAAGCCGAGCTGGAGACGCGCCTGGCCAGGAAAGCCCGGGCTGGCGGAGAAAACGCCGCGGACGCCCAGGAAGCCAAACGGCTGAAGGAGGAGCTGGCGCGACAGGGCGAGTCCGCCAAAACGGCGCTCAAGGAAAGCCAGGCGCGCGCGGACCGCTTCGAGAAGGAGTTGGCGGCGCTGACCAAGGCGAAGTTCGAGCTGGAGGAACGACTCAACAAGGGGCTCGCGTCCGCCTCGGCTCCGGCCGATGCGCGCAAGGTCAAGAAGCTCGAGGAGGAAATGGCCCGGCAGTCCGCCGAGGCGCGCGAGGCCCAGGCGAGAGTTGCCGCGCTGGAGAAAGAGGCGGCGGCGCTGACCAAGGCGAAGATCGACCTCGAGAAACAGGCGGCCAGCGCCGGCGCCGACGCCACCAAGGCCGAGGCCAAGCGGCGCA
>JAKLEJ010000130.1 GCA_022711695.1 Verrucomicrobiota bacterium
CCCTTCTCGAGGGCAGAGCGGATGGCCGCCAGTTCGTCGAGCGAAAAGCCCGCCAGGGGGGACCGCAGCACCGCCAACAGCGGAATATCCTGGAGGGGATTGTCCAGCAACCGCAGCAGGCTGAGGAGGTCGAGAATCTCGGAAGCGCCGTAGAAGCCCCCGCGTTCGGCCAGGAGCGGCACGCCCTGGCGGCTGAACTCCCTGGCGAAAGCCTCGGCCGCGCTGCGAGCCGATCGCATCAGCACCACCATGTCGCTCCAGTCCGCCGGCCGGAAGCGGTCCTGGCGTTCGTCCCAGACCAGGTGAGCGGAAGCCCTGAGCGCCTTCAACCGCTGCGCCACGAGCCGCGCCTCGCGCTCGACCGCCGACAGTTCCAGAATCCCCGCCAATTC
Organism: Verrucomicrobiota bacterium; assembly: GCA_022711695.1. GTDB lineage: Bacteria > Verrucomicrobiota > Verrucomicrobiia > Limisphaerales > JACRJZ01 > JACRJZ01. Next base: position 393 of record JAKLEJ010000130.1, read on the forward strand.
CTCCGCGGTCTCCCAGGAATCCTCCGCTCCCTCGGCATCCTCGCCGCCGGTCTCGATTTCGCTCGAGAGGAGATGCAGTTCGACCCGGGCTGCCGAGGGCCCCGGGTCGGCCGCGGCTTCCGCGGCGCCGCCCTCCCGGGGTGAAACCGGGAGCGCGCGTCGCAGCGGGCTCCGGCGATCCGGATCTCCAAACCGCAGGCGCGCGTCCTCGTCGTAGGCCACGCCGCCCAGCGCGGGCCGCATCAGCGCGCCAAAGAAGCTGTTCACAAAATCGAGCAGGGCCTCCCGGCTGCGGAAGTTGTCCGCCAGCGGAATCCGGCGGCCCTGCGAGGGATCCTGCCGCCAGCGCTCCTCGTAACCGCGGAAGAGGGCCGGGTTGGCGAGGCGAAATCGGTAGATGCTCTGCTTGACGTCGCCCACCAGGAAACGGTTGCCCGGCTGTTCCTGGCGGCTGAGCGCGGCCAGGATGGCATCCTGGGCCCCGTTGATATCCTGGCATTCATCGACGAACACGTGGTGCAGGCGCCGGCGCCATTCCAGGGCGATTTCGCTCGGTTCGCCGGTGTCCGGCCGCCGCAACAGGCGCAGCGTCAGTTGCTCGAGGTCTGCAAAATCCACCGCCCCCGCCTCGCGTTTGGCGCGGGCAAAGATCTCGCCGTAACGCCGCGCCAAACCGAGCAGGCTGAGCATGGGCCTCCGCGCCTGCTGCCAGTCCTCCTGGAGCGGATCGCCGCCATCGGGCTGCGGCAACAGTGACCTCAGAAACTCGGCCTCGTCGAAAAACTTCCGGATGGGCTCGCGCAGCGCAGTCATCTTGTTCTTGGGCCAGTTTTCCCGCCGATTCTGCTCGCGCGCCAGGGACAGCGCCTCCGCCCACGAGGGGAGGCCCGGCTGGGCGCCGAACGCCTCCAACGCTTCGACGATCCGGGCGACGTTCGGGGCCGCCGCCGCCGTCTGCCGCAACGACGGCCGCCAGGCGCCCAGCCAGTCCGCCAGCCCCGCAACCAGGGTCCGCCGCCACGAATCGGGCTGCGGCTGAGAGAAGAGCGCCTCCTGGGCGCGGAGCCACCCGGCGGGGTCCTGGAGGCTCTGGGTGTAGCGGTGGATCTCGATCACCAGGGCCGCCACCGCCTCTTCCGAGCCGTCGTGCCAGCGCAAGAGTTCCCGGGCCGCCCCGGCCTCGGGCGAGCTTTCCGCGTAGAGGGGGCCGAAAAGCTCGCTCAGACTCTGGCGGGCCAGCGACGCGGATTGCGACGCGTCCAGCACGGTCATCTGCGGGTCCAGGCCCAGGACATGGAAATGGCGGCGCAGGAGCGTCAGACAAAAACTGTGCAGGGTGGAGATGGGAGCGGTGTCCAGCAGGGCCAGTTGCTGTTCGAGCCACTGCGCCGTCTCCGCCTCCTGCGGCAGGCCGCCCACCCGCTGGAGGAGGGCGCCTCGAATCCGGTCCCGCATTTCCGCCGCGGCCGCCTCGGTGAAGGTGACCATGAGGATGTTCTCGATGGGGACGCGCTCCTCGATCACGAGGTTCAAGCAGCGTTCGACGAGGGTATGCGTCTTGCCGGCGCCGGCGCCGGCCACCACCAACACGTTGCCGCGTTCCCGGATGGCGGCCGCTTGGTTCGGCGTCGAGCTTCTCATGGCTCCGCCTCCGTGGAGGGCGCCGCGGCCGCCCCGCCGGGCGGCCGCAACACGCGATACGGGTCCGTCCAGGGATCGAAACGGCAGAGGGCCCGGAAAGCGCAGTAGTCGCAGGCCGTCCGGGCACGGTGGCGAAAGGGACTGGCCGGGAAGGCCCCTGCGAAGATCTCGCGCCCAAACCGCTTCAGCCGCTCTTCGTTTTCGTTCAGGAGCGTTTCGAACTCGGCGGCGGGCAGGGCCTCATTGCCGGATTTGGAGGGCCGGCCATCCTTGTTGAGCCGCCATCGGAACTGCTCGCCCGACCGGGCGTCGGGCCGCAGGTCGAAGACGGTCCGCCAGCGCGCATCGAACCGGCCGGCATGCTGGAAGGCCCGACGGCGGTCGGCATCCAGCTCGGCCATGGCCTCGGCGCGGCTGCCCCGGCTCCCGAGCCTGCCGCGCAGCCCCACGTAAAACATGCCGGCGGGGAGCAGGCGCGCCGCGCCGAAGCGATCGGCGGCGCGTTCGAGCCGGCGCAGCACGCCAAGGTAGGACGGCAACTGCAGTTGCAGGCCATGATGGAGTCTGACGGGATCCAGGGGGTGGACGGTCGATTTGTAATCGACGACCGCGGCCAGGGCGGTCTGGCCGTCGGGCAAGCGATGCACGTCCACCCGGTCGATGAAGCCGCGCAAGAGCAGGAAGCGCTCCTGGCCGAGATCGATTCTCCAGGGGGGCGACTCCGCGGTGAAACCGAAGCCCCATTCCACCGCCACCGGATCGAAGCCGTATTGCGGCGCCCAACCGACCAGCACCTCGACCAGGTTCTCCAGTTGTTGAATCAGGAGGCTGGCCTGGAAGCGGCCGGCGGGATCGGCCGCGAACAGGCCCTGGCGAAAAACCGGGGCGAGGGACTCGGCCTCCTGGCGCACGATTTGCCGGGCCTCGATGGCGGAGAGGTGGCGCCAGAGGCGGCCCTGCGACTGCAGGCGCTGGTGAAACAGCTTGAGGGCCTCATGCTGGAAGGCCCCCGGGGCGCTTTCGTCGATCTGAAACTCCTTGCGTTCCTCCGCGCGGAGAATCCGCGCCGCCAGGAAGCGGAAGGGGCAGGCGGCATAGTCCTCGAGGGCGCTGATCGAAGCGACCAGTTGCCGGCCAAGCAGACGATCCAGAGCGGCGACGCCCAGGCGAACGTCCGGTTGGCGGAAGAGGGCGCGGCGCGCCAGGAGGCCGCGGAAACAGGGCCACTGCCCGCATGCCGCCAGGGAGGAGACGCGCGCCCCGGGCTGAGCTGCGGCGTTGGCCAGCACCGCCGGCTCCAGTTCGCAGGGGTGGACCGCTTCCGTCCAGCCGGGCTCCCCGGCCGTCCCTTCGGGGGACACCGACAGGGAAGCGACCGGGTCCGCCGCCTGGAAGGGCTCCTCCTTGAGGTCGGGGAAGAGGCGCTTGAGAGACGCGACAAAGAGGGAGGGCTTCAGTTCGTTACCATCGGCATCGGCCTGAGACCAGGAGAGGACAAGCCGCCGGCGGGCGCGGGTGCAGGCGATGTAGCCCAGGTAGCGCTCATGGCCGAGGCGGACTTTTCGATTCGCGCCGAGGACCACGCCGCGGCGCTCGAGCTCCTCGCGGTCGGCCTCGTGGAAAAGCGGGTCGAGGGCGGGAGGCGACGGGAAGAGGCCCTCGTTGAAGCCCAGCGCCAGCAACAGGCCCAACTCCGGGTTGCGGGACCTGTCCACGGCCCCGACCAGCACCTGGTCCATGGCCGGGGGGATGACCCCCGCGCTCAAGGCGCCCAGCCCGGCCTCGACCACCGGCAACCACTCCCGCAAAGACATCCGCTCCTCCTGAAAGGCGCGCTCGAGGTTGTCGAGCCATTCCTGCATCTGCTCCCAAACGGCGCGGTGCACCGCAGCGCGCCCGGCAAGGCCGGAATCGGCGGCGACCTCCGGATCGCCGACACTCCAGCGTTCGAGGACCTCGGCCACGCGCAGATCGCTCCAAAGGGCGCGCAGCGCGGCGGCCAGATCGCCCCCGCTCAGAGCCGCGCCTCCTCCGCCCAGCGCCGCCTCGAATTTCAGGAAACCGCCGGTCAAGCGCGCGCGCAGTTCCCCGGCCCGCCCCGCCCCGCCGCCGCGGCCGGTCTCCCCCGGCTGCCCGCGCCAAAAGTCCGCCTCCCAGCCGTGCTCCAGCGCGGCGTTCTCGAGCCAGTCGATCTCCTCATCGGCGGCGGGGAGCAGACCGCATTTGAGGAGGCCGAACCAGTCCTCGCGTCGCCAGCCGCCGGCCGCCAACCGCAGCGCTCCGCGGGTCAGCTCGGCCAGCGGATGGTGGGCCAGGGGCTCGCGGCGATCCACAAAACAGGGAACACCGTAGCGAGAGAACACCCGGCGGAGGGGCTGGTGGTGGGTTTCGAGCGAGCGCACCAGCACCGCGCAGTCGCGATAGCGGCCGCCCGCCCGCACCCAGCGCAGAATCTCGTGGGCGGCCAGCGTCGCCTCGCCTTCGGGATTGGCGCAAGGCGCCAGTCGAATCGAGTCGGAGGCCCCGACAAAGGAGGGCGCCGATTCCCCGGGCCAGGCTCTCTCGAGATGCGAGAGAGCCGGATTGGCCGCGAACCGGCCGCCCTCGGGACCGGGAGCAATACGCTCCACCTCGATCCGGCATCGGTCCAGCGCTCGGAGCCGGCCGAGGCACTGGCGACAGGTTCTCGCCACCACCGACCAGGTGGAAAGCCAGTGCGGATCCTCGCGCGGCTCTCCGTCCAGGCAAAACGCCAGGGTCACCCGCTCGCAGTAAGGCACGAGGGCGGCCAAAAGCTCCAACTCCTGCGGAGTCATCTCGGCAAAGCCATCCATCCACAGACCGCCCAGCCGCCAGGGCGCCCCGGAGCCCGGCGCGAGATCGGCCCGGTCCGCCAAGCCTGTTCGCAGCGCCTCAGTCGCAAGGTCCAACAGACGGTCGGGGTCCTCCAACCGATGGAGCGACAACCATTCGAGGTAGGCCTCGAACACCCGGGCCACATCGGCCAGCTTGGACGCCAGGGCCGGGGGCAGACCCGGCTCGGCGGCCAAGAGGGCCAGGCGACCGGGGGAAAGCCGACGCCGCTGAGCCTCGCGCAGAAGCAGGCTTAGTTGCCGGGCGAACCCGGGAAGCCGCGCGGTGGAATGAAACAAGCGCAGCCGTTTCTCGCGCTCCAGCCGGCCGAGGATGGCGCGGAGCACCATGACCCGCCCCTCCTCGTCCAGCAGCGGCGCCGGGCAGGCGACTTCGGAGAGGATGAACTGAGCCAGCCGGTCGAAGGACGCAATTTGGAGCCGGGTGTACCCCTCCAAGCCGCCTGGGGCGAGCAACTGGTACTCGAGCTGGAAAGTCGCCTGCTTGGGGGCGATCAGCAGCAGAGGGGGGCCGGCGGGATCCGCCAGCAGCGCTTCACGGATTTCGGCCAGGCACCGCCAGGTCTTGCCGCTTCCGGCCCGGCCCAACAACACCGTGACCGCCGTTTCACTTGATCTCGATGAATCCATAGGTCCGGGCCCGGCCGGTGTCCACTCGCTTTACCCCCGCCGCGTCCGCGTAAACCGCAAAACTCAGCCGCACCTCGTAGCGACCCGGCCGCTCGGGCGCCGCCGCTTCCAGCGTGGCGCGAAGATCGCCGCCGACGGGCGCGCTTCGCCAGGCGTCTGGAACCGAAACCCGCCTCGAAAAGACGTGGCTGCCTTGCAGGAAGGTGACCAGAATCTCGGCCTTGGGACCGGTGGTCGGGGACGCAGGCCCGGTGGCGCGAGGATCCGGAGGGTTGTGTCTGAGCCGGGCAACGAACGGAAAGCTCTTGCCGGCCGCGACCGACTGGGGCAGGCCCTCCGGCAGGCTTAGCAACCACCCGGGATGCCGGCAGCCCATGAAGCGCGCGCGGCGGCCGTCTCCCCAAGTGTCGTTGAGGATCAGGCCACGCGGGCCCCACTCGGATTGGAATGACTCGAAAGCCCGCGCGCACCAGGCCGGGGGCCTCAGCAGCACATTGGTGGAACTCCGGTTGCCACTCAGGAGGAAGCCGTTCTCCAGGCTGTTCCTCACGAGCTGCCCCTTGGCCGCTCCCTCCGGGCGGCTCAAGCCCCATTCGACCAGCCTCTGGTGGGTGATAACCAGCGGAGTGCGACCCAGCTTGCGGTCGGCGATATAGGCCTCGGCCCCGGGCAGCGGCGAGTCGAGCACAGCCAGTCGGTCCTTTTCCGCATAAAGCGGCCCCCAGTGCCAGCCGAACCAGGCGGCGGCCAGGCAGCACACGCCCGCAAAGCCCAGCCGCACCAAACGCAACAAGAGGTATTGCCAGGGCGCACTCGGCACGTCTGGATACCACCGACGCACCCGAATCCATTGAATCAAGACAGCCAGGACCAGGCCGACCGCGTTCACGCCATACCCGCGCAATTCGGTCACCAGTCCCCCGGTCGTGGTGGCGGAACTCTGGAGCAGGGTGAACCGATAAAACGGCTGCCGGGTCAGTTCACCGCTGGGATCCACAATGATGACCGCCGCCTGAGCCAGGCTCCAGATTGTCAGGAGCGCTTTCCACCAAGGGTCCCCGCACAGCAGCAGCAGCCCCCCAGCCAGTCCGATCACGGCCAGGAGAGGCCGGGTGGCCACAGCCCAACCCTGAGGGTAAACCTCCAGCGAGGCCAATGAGACTGCCCCCACCGCCACCGCGTAGAGCCCCAGCAAATAGCCAGGCCAACGGGGCCTTGGTTTTGTCGCGACGGAGGCTGTTGTTTCTGTGTTCATGCTCTGCCAATATCACAAAGGCTCGCCCAAAGGCAATGGTCCAGCGAGGTTTTGAATCTCCGTCTGGCGACCGGCAGCACAATGGGAGTTGATGAGTGTCGAATACGCGGCCAGTCCAATACACACAGGACACGGTTTGGGATTTTGCAAGCGGCGCCGACACAGCCTCAAGTCGAACTTTCTTACAGCACGCCATGATATGCGCAACGCATTACTCTACAGTATATTAACAGTCAAATATCTACAAAACAAAGCTGTCAGTGTCGGGCAATCTTACATTCTTCGCCAAAGAAGTGAAGCGCAACCGTGTTTGAATTCATGCTACAGAGATTTTGTATTACACTATTCACAAACAGATTATGATTGACGATGATTCGATTATCGGATTAATTGTGTCTTTCGGCATGAATCCAGCTACTAAGTGCACGAATCAGAGTATCTGACCAGTCAGTTGCGGGGGCGGGGGTGAGCAAGGGCAAGAAGCAACGCCAAACTCAGCAACGAGGAGATCGTTGAAATGCGCATGAAGACAAACCAGACTCGAAGGAACCCGGCTGCACCCGGGGCGAAAGGCCTGTGGCTGGGGATGTGCCTCGCCGCCAGCTTGGCGGTCGAAAGCCGCGCGCTGACTATCTGGACCGTCGGGACAGGGGCCTCGGTCCAGAATGCCGATCGCAGTGCCGCTTTTGACCGTCTCGGACCCGCAAGTGTCGATCTGGCATCCTACATCGAGGGTGGCTTGAGCATCAGCGTTCCCGATTACTCGTATGCGGCGTTCGACGCCTTTGGGTTGGGTCGCCCGTCAGGGGGGTTCTTCTACGGACGGGGCGGCAACACCGACTATGTGAGCATCAAGACCGCGGACGCCCGGGAGATCGAGGCCATCGAGTTCGAGTATGGCAACGGGTTCTTCTCCGATCATTACATCTGGACCTGCTGGGAGACTTGGAAAGATGGGGTCCAGGTCGGATCTGGGACATTCGACGTGCCCCGGGGCACGATTGTGGGCTGGAATGACGTCGGGGGATTCGACGAGCTGAGGGTGGCTTCCGGCCCGTATTTGAGGAGAACCGGGGGTTTCCAGGGCATCGCTTTGGATAACCTGCGGATCCAGTTGGCCGATATCCCCCCCGTTCCTGTTCCGGATGCGGGTGCCACCCTTTGGCTGCTCGGCATCGCTTCGGTCCTCCTGATCCGCGGCGGCATCGCGCGAAGGAAACCCTGAACGTTCCGCGCGCCCGGACCGCAACCGTCAACTTCGTGTGGCGCTGACGGCGCAGCGCCCTCCAAGCCTGGAAGTCCCGCAGGCGAGGCGCCCAGCCGTCGTTTCCGAGAGGGCTGCCCGCGTTACACACTGCGTGGCTTCGCCGGAGGCCTGACCGCCCGGGAGCCTGCCCCCCTTCTCCCCTGCTGGGGAAACTCGAGACCTCAATCCGGAGGGGACTGCATGCGCTTGGCCTTCCCCCGGTCAGCCCATCGGGCATGAACAGAAGGAGAGGGAGCCTAAAGGGCGCACACGCCCCCCCCGGCTCCCTCGAAT
>JAKLEJ010000131.1 GCA_022711695.1 Verrucomicrobiota bacterium
GCTCGAGGTTGCGCTCCTTGAGCGCCGCGTCGTAGCTGGGATTCAGATCGTCGAACGCCCAGACCTCATGGCCGGCCTCGGCCAGCCGTTCGCACACGTGCGATCCGATAAAGCCGGCGCCGCCTGTAACCAGGAACCTCATGCCCCCGGCGTCTCGGGAACGTCGAGCTTCTTCAGCTTGTCCCGGAGTTCGGCGGCCTTTTCGTAATCCTCGCGGGCCAGGGCGCGGGCCAGTTGCCGCTCCATGCGCTGGCGCGCCGAGAGCGGACGCCGCTGCTCGACATCCATCAGCCACTCCTGGAGCGACTGGAGCTCGTTGCTTTCCTCGAGCAGGTCCGTGCGTCCATGCTGCCGGTAGAAATCGCGAATCATCTCCATGCCGTCCTCGATCTGACGGATGGCCGCGCCGAAATCGTTGGCTTGCAGCAGGGGCATGGCCACCGCCCGGGTGTGCATCATCAGCAACTGCGGCCGGAACTGCTGGAGCGACCAGGCCAGGTCCGACGATTCCGCGTAGCGCGTCACGAAGTCGAACACCTTCAGGTTGCGCTCGGTGTCCCGGGTGACCCCGGCATGATCGGCAAGCTGAAGTTCGCAGATGGATCGATGGTGATACTGCAGCGCCTCGGCCTGGAGCTTGCTGCAATCCTCGGGCGTCAGCCCAAATCCGTCGTCCTCGCCGCCGTGGGCTTCGCGGTGCTGCTGCAGGCGCGCCAGATAAAACTCGAGCAACGACGGATGCCCCAGCGGCTTTTTGCCATCCGGCCGCCCCTGGGCATTCATCTGCAGGATGCCGAGATCCACCCGAAGCTGAATCTTCTCGCGGCCGTCGCGGCCCGTGAACTTCCGCACCGCGATGGAGCCCGGCTCGTATTCCCACTGTCTGAGGATCTCTGAAATATCAGAATCCATGCGCGAACTATGACCAGCGCGCCTGCCAAAGTCAACGCGAGGCTTGCCGTCTGAATCGGCGAGGACCGCACTCGGCGGACGCGGCGCCGGTCCTGATCGGACGCGCCGCCGGCTGACAGCGCCCCGGAGGCGCAGATTCAGTCCGGGGTGGACAACGCGTGAACAACCCGGGCTGCATTGCCTCTTTACACTGGCGGCGCCGCCGCTGAAGCTGGCGGGCGTGCGACGAAGATGGACGATGCTGGGATTGACCGCGGCGGTCGTGGCGGGCTTGGGCGGCGCCGCGTATTTCGCGCAGACGCGCCAGCCCGACCGGCAACGGCTCGACCAGGAGGCGGCCCGGGCGCTCACCGGCGACAGCGACGCCATTGAGGCGATCCACCGCCGCCAGGCAACCGGCGTGTCGTTGATGGAGGATTTCCTGCAGCGACATTGCCGGGCCAACGCCGCCCAGATCCAGCAGGACATCGCCTGCCTGACCAACCCCATGGGACCTGCCGGAGTCCTGGCCCTGGCCCGGCTGCAACTGTTGCCCGAGAGAACTGCGGACCTGCTGAAGGACGCCAGCGATCGCCTCGCCCCGGGCGAGACCCGCGAGACCCTGCGGCGCTTGATTTCCGACCAGACACGCCACCACAAGCGCATCGCCGGCTTTCTGGAAGGACTCTACGCCAGGAACTTCCACCGGCTGTTCGTTGCACGGCGCGCGCTCCTGGAGCGCGACAGCCAGAGCGCGCCAGCGCGGCTGTTCTTCGCCTACGCCCCGTTTGCCGAAACCTGGAGCATGCTCCGAACAGCGCCGCCGGACCTTCAGATGAGGTTTCTGCTCCTCCGCCTCCACACGGGGCGAGACGGTCCAGCAGTCGATTGCCTGGAGCGTTTCTCGGCGGCGGATGTTCTCCGGGTGGCGCGACAGACGTGGTGGCCGGTCGAAATTGAATCGTCCACGAACGTCATCGGCGCGGGGCCGGTCACCCTGGCAGGGGCGCTCACGGGCCCGACCGCCTTTCACATCCTCCGCCTCACGCCGCAAGCCGCCGCCTCGTCCAACGCCGCCCCAGGCTGGGCCAGCCTGGAAAGGTGGTTCCGCTGGACCTTCGTGTTCCGCTACAAAGAGCCTTGGCTGGGGCGGCAGGGTGTCGCCTACGCGGAGAACGAGATGCGGGCGGTCAACCAGGCCAATCGCCCTGGCCCCTCGATGACCCGTGAGCCGGCGGAAGCCAGCCTCTGGCTGCCGGAGACGGCGGCAGCCGAGGTCTTCGGGCCTGGCCATTGCGAGGCCGTCCGGGCGCTTCCCGCCGGGGTTCGCGTGCCGGTGGCCGCCCTCAGCCGCCAGGAGGCCGCCCTCTGGCACGCCGGAGGCGTGTTCGAGTGGGCCCGCCCGCTCTTCGCTTCGGCGATGCAGCGCCACCTCCGCTTTGCCCCAAACCCGCATCCACCCCCGCAGGTATTTGCGTCGGCCGAGGAGGCCGCCCAACAACCGCGGCGCTCGAAACGGCGCCGGTAACCGGCAGCCCCTGGAGTTCCCAACCCCCGCGCGGCCGGTTCAGGGCTCGACCAGCACTTTCCCCGACACCGTCCGGGCGCGCAAAGCGGCATAGGCGGACGGGACGTCCTCAAGCGGCACGACGGAGTGAATCACCGGCCGGAGCCGGCCGTCGGCGGCCCACTCGAGCGTCGCCTTCAAGTCGGCGCTGTTGCGCCCGTAGCTGCCGATCAAACGTTGCTGTTTGACGAAGAACGGCCACAGGTTCAGCGGAACAGTGCGGCCGGCAGTAGCGCCGCAGGTGACCACCGTTCCCCCGCGCGCCAGACACTCGAAGACCCTGGCGAGGACGTCGCCGCCGACATGCTCCACCGCCAGGTCCACGCCCCGTTTGCCGGTGTGCCGGCGGATCTCCGCCGGCCAACGCGGATGGTTCGAGTCCACCGCAAACTCGGCGCCCAGCGCGCGGGCCAGAGCCCGCTTGGCGTCGGTGGAGCCGGTGGCGATCACGCGCGCGCCGAGTTGACGGGCGATCTGGATCGCCGCCGAGCCCACCCCGCTGGCCCCGGCGACCACCAGGACCCAGTCGCCGGGGTTCACGCTGGCGCGGTGGGCCAGCATGTGCATGGCGGTGCTGCCAGCCAGCGTCAGCGCGGCGGAAGTCCGGAAGTCCACCCCGTCCGGCAACCGGACCAGCGCCCGCGCCGGCGCCAGCACGCGCTCGGCAAACCCGCCGTCGCAATCCACCCCAAGGATGCGCCCCTCCAGACACATCGATTCCTCGCCTCGTTCGCAGAATTCGCACCGTTCGCAGAACAGGTTCGACTGGACAGCCACGCGCGCGCCGGGCGCCCACCCGCTCACGCCCGGGCCCGTCTCGATCACCGTCCCCGCCACTTCGCAACCGGGAGTGCGCGGCAGCCGCACAGGCATCGGCAGCCCCGCCTCCTCGAACCACAGGTCCAGCCGGTTCAGACCGCACGCGCCAACCTGCACGACGACCTCCCCCGGTCCCGGCCGAGGGTCCGGAAGCTGCCGGAGTTCGAATCGGCCGGGAGTCCCGTGAGCCACCAGTTGTTGCGCTTTCATCCCACAAACGGAACGGCCCGCGGGGCAAGCCGCGGGCCGCGTCCTGAAGAAAGTCTGTCGTTACTTGGGCAACACGAAAATGAATTCGCCCCGGCGATTCTTGGACCACGACGCTTCGTCATGGCCGAGCGCCGCCGGCTTGTCCTCGCCGAAGCTGACGGTATGGACGTGGTCAGCGTTCACGCCGGCGCGAATGAGGTATTCGCGCAGCGCGGCGGCGCGACGCTCGCCCAGCGCGCGATTGTATTCGGGCGTGCCGCGCTCGTCGCAGTGCCCTTCGATCAGCAAGTCGGATTCCGGATCGCATTTCTTGAATTCGCCCGCCACGGCGTCCGCCTTCGAGGCCTCGCTGGTCTTGACCACCGCCTGGTCAAAATCGAAAAAGACCGTATGGGCCTTGAACTTGTCGCGGTCTTGCGTTCGCCCTTCGAGACTGCGCCGGGAGGCGGGCGTGGTGCCGTCGTCGTTGGGTTTGAGCGAGGTGGGTCCTCCTTCGAGCGGGTTGGTCGGATTCGCGCCGATGCCACCGCCGGTGGGTCCCGTGCCGGCGCCGTCTGAGCCCACCCGGGTCACCCCCTGCCCGGGAAGGACCGTCGGACGAACGGGCTTCTTCTTGCAGCCGGCGGCCGCAAACCCGGCGATGAGGACGATCGTGACTAAAGTGACTGCTTTCGAGACTTTCATTTTGGTTTGTGCGTTGCGGGGAAACTACCTGGCCCAACTCGGCTGCTCGCTCCCCGAAATGCGGGCAATATCCTTGACTTGTTTCGTAGGCACGTCAAGCAAAGACAAGACATGCAGGTTTCCCGCGCTCCGGGCAAAGACCACAGCGCGCGAGTTGGGCGCCCACGCCGGATCCTGCCCGTCCGCCAACACGACGGCGTCTCCCCGCTTGGGGCCAGACGTCGCCACGAGGCAAATGTTAAAACCTCTCCTGTATTGGGAGGTAAAGACGATGTATTTGCCGTCCGGCGACCAGTCCGGCTCAGTGGGTCTGCCCACGCCAATGGTGGGCAGCCGCGCCGGGGTCCCGCCGCCAGCCGGGATCGTGTAAAGCCCGGGGCTTCCGCCCCGATCCGAGACAAAACAGAGGGTCTGGTTGTCCGGCGCCCAGCAGGGGCAGGCGTTGACCCCCTTGCCGGAGGTCAACTGGCGCAGGTCCGATCCGTCCAAGTTGCCAACATAGACTTGAGGATTGCCGGATTTGCTCAGGATCATGGCCAGGCGGCGGCCGTCCGGAGAGACCGCCGCACTCGAGTTCATCCCGTTGAAGCGGGCGACTGCCTTGCGCGCCCCGCTGGCCAGGCTTTGGCTGAAGATGTCCGGCTTGCCGAACTTGTAGGACGTGTAAAACAGGGCGCCTCTGCCGGCCCAGGCCGGCGCAGCGACAATCACGCGATCCTGGGTCACTGCCTGGGCGTTGTATCCATCGAAGTCGGCGACGTGGATTTCTCCGACGCCCACCCCGGTTGGCTTCGCCACAAAGGCGATCTTGGTCTGGGCAATGCCGGGCTTGCCGGTGAGAGTCTGGGCGATGTCATCCGCCAGAGCGTGGACCTGGGCGCGCAAATTGGCTCCCGTAAAGGCCTTGGCCAGTTTGGTTTGCTTGGCGATGGGGTCATAGACAATCCCCTCGATCCGGCCGGGGCTGTTCTTGCCCTGGATGAGGTAGCGGGCCTTGTCCTGCGCTGTGAATTCGAACCCCATGAACAGCAGGTCGAACTTGAGAATGGCCTCCGCCTCTCTGCTGAAACCGGTGACCTGCACCGGGATGGGCTTCACAAAGCCCAGAACATCGATCTCTCGATCGATATCCAACGACTGCTCGGCGGCCCATGCGGTCAAGGCGGCGGCGGTCAGAAGCGCGGAAAGGAAGCGGATCGGAAGTTTCATCCCAGTTGTCGTTTGGCTTTCAGGTTAAAGTTGATTTCGAAAGTGCGTTGGTCCTCCCTGGCCCCCTCGGGGAAGGGTTTTCCAATGGTCTTGACGTCGTCCAAGACCCCCTGCACCGACCGGTTCAGGGCGCGGTTCGAGGACGGCGCAATGATGCGGGCCGAGAGAATGGCGCCGTCCCGGGCAATGGTGATGCGGACCCTGACCTTGGAGTCGTCGTCGGCGATGTCAGCCGACACCACCCAGGCGTGGTCATAGACGCTCTTGACCCATTGGCCGTAGTTGGCAAAAGCATAGCCGCCGGGGCCGAACGGAACCACAGAAACCGTGCTGCCCGAGAGGCTCGACCCCAGTTCCGACACCGATCCGGAGACGCTCTTTGCCACACCGGCAAGCCGCTTCTGGAACTGGGCGTATTCCCGCGCCTGCTCACGGGCTTCCTGCTCGGCCCGGACGGCCGCCGGGTCCACTTTAGCCCGCTTGACCACGTTGGTGCTGATCCGCGAATCCGCTTTGGAGGTGTCCGTCTTCTTTGACTTGACTGGCACGGGTTCGTCGCCAAGGCGTTTGTGATCGGGCTCCTTCTGCGGCTCGGGCTTCTCGGGCTGGGGTTTTGGCTGAGGTTTCGGCTGAGGCTGGACCTGGGGCGGTTGGGGTTGGGGCTGAGGTTGAACGAGCGGCCGGGGCGGCGGCAATGGCTGGGGCTGCACGTTCGGGTTGCCGCCGCCAAAGAGCATCTGATCGACCAACTTGTCCGGCACGAAACTCAGGATGGGCAGCGAGTCCTGCTTCGCCTTGGGCGTGAAGAAGGCCGAGCCCACCAGGAACACCACCACCAGCAACCCGTGCAGGGAGGCCGAGGCCAACAGACATTTCTTTTCGAGCCGGTTCATCGTGGCGGCGAGGTGCGCAGCGAAAAGCGGGTGATCCCGTTTCGCTGGCAACTGTCAATCACCTCGTAAAGATACCTGTTCTTGCCGTTCTCGTCGGCCCGGATGTAGATGAGGAGATTGGGGTTGGATCGAAACGCCCGGGTCAATTCTCCTTCGGCCTGGGCCAGGTTCATTCTTTTACCCTGCAACATGATCTGACCGGTGGAACTGATCTCGACCGTGCGAATGTCATCCTTCTGTATGTCGCGGTCCGGGCGGCCGCCCTGCTTGAGGGTGAGGTCCAGGCCCTGTTCCAGCAAGGGCGTGGTGATGATGAAGATGATCAACAGCACGAACGCCAGGTCCAACAGCGGCGTAATGTTGATGTCGCTGAGCGTGACGAGGGAATTGCGTTGGGAGAACCGCCTCATGGCTTCATCGCGCGAGCGGCCTGCGTCCAGTGCACGCCGCCCCTCCAACGAGGCGTCGGCAAACCGCGCAGGCGAATGTGAACCGGGCCGCGGTCATTCCTCGAGATATTCGGTCTCCATCTTCGAGACCAGTTCCTGCGCAAAGTTGTCCAGTTCGACCGTCAGGACGCGCAGGTTGTGCACCAACCAGTTGTAACCGAACATGGAGGGAATGGCCACGAGCAAGCCCGCCACGGTGGTGATGAGGGCTGCGGCCACGCCCGGCGCCATGGTGGCCAGGTCCGCTCTGCCGCGCATGGCCACGTAGCCAAAAGCGTCCATCACGCCCCAGACGGTGCCCAGCAACCCGAGAAACGGGGCGCCGCTCACCGCGATGGCCAGCATGATCAACCCCGACTCCAGGCGAAGCGCCTGGGAAGCCACAGTTCCTTCCAGGGTGCGCTTGATGTGCTCCATGGACTTGAGCGAAATGGCCCCCTTGCGTCCGCCCTCGGGCGTTCGCAGGCGAACGTCCATTTCTTTGCAGCCCTCCTGGTAAACCATGAACAAGGGACAATCCTCGACCTGCACCCGGCGGTCGTACACCTCCATGACCTGTTTTTGGGTGCGGAACTCCGTCTCGAACAGCCGGTTGAGCCTCCGGGCGCGGCTCATCTGGAGGGCCTTCGAGGCCATGATGGACCAGGCGAAGATCGAGAACACCGCCAGGATGATGATGATGCCCTTGGCTTCCGGAGTGGCCCGCTCCCAAATGAAAAGCAGCTTGCCCTGTCCGGGGTTAACTCCCGCGCTCGCTAACAATAAATAGATCATTCCAACACGCCAAGTTTATGCGGTACATGGATGAGGGCGACAAAAAAGCGCGCGCACCCGCGTCCTGGCCGTGTGAGGAACCGAATACCGCCCAGACCGGGGCTGGTCAAAACTACGCCCCACTAAAAGCAACATCAGCCCGAATAATTCAAGAACTTTCTGCGGAAAAATGCGGCGAGTTATTCACCGGCTACTTGTTGAACCGGAAGTTGGTCAGGTCGCAGTCCTGCATCACGTAGGTCTTCAGCTCCAGGCGCTGCTTGCCGGCGCGCTTGGCCTGGGTTTCCCCGCCCGCCTCGATGAAGTCGGCGTACGAGATGATCTCAGCCCGGATGAAGCCCTTCTGGATGTCCGTATGGATGGTTCCGGCGGCTTCCCAGGCGGTCAACCCCTTGCGGATGGGCCAGGCCCGGTTTTCCTTGCCCCCAACCGTCAGGAAACAGATGCCGCCGCTCTCGGCAAAGGCCCGCAGCAGCAGCGCCTCCGGATCCTGGAGCTCCGCGGGGTCGGCCACGACCACGGGTTTGTTGGTGTGAAACTGATGAGCGGCCACCGCCTGGAGTTCCTCGGGCGTCAGGCCCGCCTGGAAGACAGTGGTTTCCAGCTCGAGCTTGGCTTTGAGCTTCTCGAGCGCCGCTTTCTCGGCGTCGGCCGGGCCCCGCCCCAGGCGGGTTTCGATGAACTCGAGGTCGAGGAAGATGAGTTCCAGGAGGTTGTCGCGAGGGACAAGAATCGAGTCGGCAGTCAGCGCTTCCTCAGGCCCCGCCAGGTCGATCTGGGCGTAGGTCTTCTTTTTGGCTTCGATCAGGCGATCGGCCTCGTCCAGGCGCG
>JAKLEJ010000132.1 GCA_022711695.1 Verrucomicrobiota bacterium
CCGGTCCGGAGCGTCCGGGTCAAACCCCATCACTGCCGCCGCCACCGCGTCGGCGCAGACCGGGTTGCGCCCCGCGATCAGCAGGCCCGGCCGGGTGACCGAGACCATCGACCCGTTCCACCAGCCCTCGGCGGACTGAATCGCGCTGATGCCGTCGATGATCGTCAGATGGATGGGGAAGGCGGCCGCCAGATCGACGATGAAGCGCGGCACATTGTAGCCGTGGTCGCCTTCCACCGATTTGCCGGTGAATGTCTTCACCGAGGTCAGCGGCGGGCGGGTGCAATTGTGCATGGTGTCGCTGCGGTAGCCCACCGCGGACTCGTCGGGCTCGCTGCGAAGGTCGTCGCCGTAGAGGCTGCTGGGCGGGACGCCGAAGAGGTTCTTCATTCCGCCGGTGACACCGCCGGACACGTGGCTCTTCAGCTTCCCGAGCGAGACCAGCACGTCCGTGTCCACGTAGGCCCGGTGAGCCTCCCAGGCCGAAGCCAGCTCGCCGCCGCCGGGCACTTTCACCAGCGCATAGCTGGAGTGGCTGCCTCGATTGCGGGTGTTGGCGAAGCGAGCCCGGCCTTTCATGACGCGGTTGAACTCGGCCAGCTTGAATCCGTACCCGGCGAAGGCCTCCTCCTCGGGCGTGCGAAACGGCAACTGATCGGCAAAGGTCACCGAACGCGCGCCGTATTGGACGAAGAGACTGCCGGCGGCCATGGCGACGATGGGATGCGCCGTGACCGTAAGCCACAGGGGCACGCCCGCCACGTCCTCGGCCGAGGTGTTCACCAGGTTCACCTTCACGGTCACATGGCGGTTGCGGACGAGCGGGCGCACGCCGCCAATCTCCTCGAACATGCGCTCGAGCGCCTTGCGCACCGGGCCGGACTCGTAGCGTTTGCAGAGACCGATCGCCGTCACGCTCCGGGGGGGCCGCGCGAGGTCCGCCGCCGCGCCGAGGGAGGCCAGGCCGACACTCGAAACCGCCGCCGCCGCCGCAGCCCGCTTGAGGAACTCGCGGCGCGTCAGAATGCCGCCCGGACATTGCGGGGCCTTGCCTGACGAAAAATCCGTTCGCTTCATGACTCGCGTTCCAGTCAGAGAAAGGAAGCATGCGGGGAGCGGAAGTCAAACGCCGCCCCGCCGCGCGCCGTCATTTCTCGAACTCGTTGTCGAAGTCGCGGAACGAGCAGTTGCAGGGGCTGCGGAAGAGCAGCACCCAGTCGTCGGCGGTGGGCGTGCGGTAGATCCTGTCGCGCAAGGCGCGGGCATTGCGCATGCCGCCATCGCGCGGGCTGAACCAGAGAGGTTTCAACTGGTCCTTGAGCAGTTCTCCCTTGAGGGTGACCACGCCGCCGCCAGGCACATAGACGGCCGCGAGATCCCCCTCGGCGCTGCGGGCGGCGAAGGTCCGGGGCGGCGCCTTCGCCGTGTCCTTTGCGGCCGGATGCGGCTGGGTCGCCGTTACCAGGTGGGTGTCCGGGGCCAGCTTCCACCAGGTCATCGAGGTGAAGAAGTCGTAAAGGTGCCCGTAGAGCTCGAGCATGATCATGGTGTCATCGCCGCTGCCGTTGATCCAACCACCCAACGGCGAAGCGCGCTCGCCGGTGGTCTGGTAACCGCCGGCCAGGCAGATTTCCCAGGCAAGGCGCGCGCGCGTTTCGGCGGACCGGGCGGGGGCTTTGCGGTTCTCCCCCCAGCCCTGCGGATAGTGATCCTCGTAGCCATACTCCTCGTTCACCTGCGGGATGATCCGGCTCGTCCCGGCCTGCTCGAGGCGGTTCTTGAGCATGAAGCCGTAGCCGCCGTGCTCGTCCCAGCTTTGATACAGGGCGAAGTCGGCCCAGGGGGACTTGCGGAAACGAAAGTCGCCGTGCCCATGGGTCGAGGCGAGATGATCGTAGGGATCGCGCTGCTTGACGAACGCCCCCATCTTTTCCGCCCAGGCATCGTCCCGGAACAGCCGGTATTCGTTGGCGATGTCCCACATCACATTGGCGTAGGGGGCCAGTCGCGCCACCGCGTAGCGGTAGTAGCGCTGTTCGTCGGCGCCGCCCATGCCGGTCTTGCCAAACGGATCGACGCCCGGCCGCCGCCCGTCCACGTAGAAAATCACCGACACGACCATGTCCTTGCCGCGGGCGTGTTCGAGCAGGCGTTCCCATTTCTGCCAGTAGGCCAGGTTGAAGCGGGTGACGTCGAAGTCGGGCTTTTCCAGGCTCGAAGGGTTCCTTGCCACCCAGGGTTCGAGCCGGAAAGAGAACTTGTCGGTGGGAAACACGTCTTCGAACCAGGCCCGGCCGTCTTTCACGCGCCCGCTGAGCGCGGCCCGGATGCGGGTCACCTTCAGGCGGTCCAGGCGGTCGATCGCCTGCCGGATCGTCTCGTCGTTCCAACCGGCCAGCCAGTAGGCGGTGGTTCCATTCCAGAAGTAACGCTCCTTCGAGCCTTCCCACTGGAAGTGCGCCGGGAACTCCGGGTCCACGCGCACGATGCCTTTCTTCTTCTCGTCCCTGGCCTGGAAGGCGCCCCGGTGACTTTTCTCGAAGGCGCCCTCGCGGTAGGCGATCGTGTAGTCGTAGGCGCCGGGCTTGGACGGCATGAAGCGGATGCGGAACACGCTCCCATCGGCCGAGTCGCAGAAGCCGTCCACGGCGAGGGGTTTCTCGCCTTTGAGGCAGAAGCTCCCCTCGACCGTGGCATCGGTGAACGGATTCTTCGCTTCGGACTGGGTTACCTTGAGCGTGACCTCGACGAAGTCGTAGCAGGCCACTTCGGCAGCGGAGGCGCTGAACTCGACGCGGGGCTCGGCGGCAAAGGCGCCGATGACGGAGAGGAAGAGCAGACTTGTTGCGGTTCTCATCGGGGTGGGTTGTTGCTGGCGGTTTGGGCAAGGTCTTTGGTCGGAGAAAGTGGAACGAGCGCGCCGCGCTTGATGGCGGCCATGGGGAGGTCTTTCCGCGTGTTCTGGCCGGCGCCGTCGAACCGGATCGGCCCGGCCACACCGCGCCAGGGCGAAAGCTCCGCGAGCGCCTCGCGGACCCGTGCGCGGTTAGGCCCGGCGCGCCGGATCGCTTCGATCAGCAGGCGCGTGGCGTCATAGGCGAGCGCGGCGGCGTAGTCCGGCTCATGGCCGCGTTCGGCGGCGAACCGTTGGACGAAGCGGGCGGCGTTGGTGTCGGTCGCGTCGGGCGGCGTCCATAAGAGCGGAAAGCGGACGCCCTCCGCGGCCGGGCCGGCGCACTCGCGGAAGCTTCGGCGCCCCAGGGTGTGGCTGCCGAAGACGATGGCCTGGCCGAGTTTCTCGCGAACCGCGCGCGTCAACCGGGCCGCCGGCTCGGGGCCGGCGATGACGACGACGGCGTCCGGCCTGGCCTCGACCGCGGCCTGCATCTGCCGGTCAATGTCCGCCGCCCCCGGCGGCACATCGAACCGGAAGTCGGGCAGGCGCCCGCGACGCCTGAGCTCCGCCAGGAGTTCGCGGCTGGTCATGCGCGACTCGTGGTCCGTCGCCGCCAGCAACACGCACTTGCGTCGGGAGTCTCCCAGCTCGGTCAGGAGGGCCCCGGCCAACGCGCGCGCAACCGCGGCGTCGCTGGGCGCGCAGGAGAACATCCACGGAACGCCGGCCAGGTTGACGGAGTTATCGGTGGCGATCGGGCTGACGAGGGGAAGGTTGGCCTTGGCGACGACCTGCTCGGCGAGGTGAGTCGAGGCCGAGTCCACCGAGCCGAGGAGGGCCAGGGGCTGCTCCTCATAGACCATGCGGGCGAGTTGGGACACTCCCGTGCCCCACGGATCCACCGCCCAGCGGGGAACCAGGCGCAAGGGTGGTGAGGCCGCGCCGGTCCCGACTGCGGGCGGCGCCTGGCGGTTGGCTTCCTGGAGGGCGCAGTTGGCGGCCCACCACAGATCCCCGGTGAGCGGATCGTTCAGGTTGGTGGGGCCAAACCAGCCGATGCGGATTTCCGCCCGGTGGGTCACGGTCTCCTCCGGCCCCTGATAACGGGGCGCGCTTTCGCGCAGCCGGAGATACGGGGAAGCGCCTTCAGCGGCGCCAAGCGGGCAGACGAGGCCCAGGACAGGAAGTGCCGCGCAGGCGAGCGCGCGAATCCAGGGGCGCCGAACCGCCCGCGGTTTCTGGACTACCCACTCACCCGTCCACCGCCTGGGCCGTGCGAGCCGCATGCGTCATTTCGCGCTGGCCTGCTCGCGCTCGACGCGCGGTTTCTCGATCACTTTGCCGCGGGGGATGCCCAGGTCTTCGCGCGACCGATAGATCCACTTGCCTTTCTCGCGGATGGCCAGGAAGACCTCGCCGACGTCGTCCATGGCCGAGCTGAGGGGGATTTGCCCCGTCACACCCTGGAAGGGTTCGGTGCGGTAGGCGAGCACGTCGCGGATCTTGGCGCGGTTCAGGCCGGCGGTCTGGATGGCCCACAGGAGCATGTTGGCCCCGTCGTAGGCGTGCGCCGCATACGTGTCCGGAAGCGCACCATAGCGTTTTTTGAAACCTTCCCGAAAGGCCTCCAGCTTCGGGTCCTGTCGATCCGGGTTCCACGGGTAGCCGCAGATCACCCCTTCGGCGTTGGGCCCGGCAATCTTCACAAAGTCGTCGCTCACCGCCCGGTCGCAGGTGAGGAATGGCTGCTTCCAGCCGCGGGCGCGGATCGCGTTCAGCACGCGGGCGGCGTCGTCGCCGTTGCCCCAGTGAAAGATGACGTCCGGCTTGTACTCGGCGATCCGATCGAGCTGCATGTCGAAAGCCTGCGCGCCGCCCTTGTAGGCCATCTCGATGACGCTGGGGCGGCCGAGGCGCCGGCAACTGTCCCGGATTTCGCGCACGCCAAAGCGGCCATAGCGGTTGCTGGAGCGGATGATGGCCGGGCGTTTGCAGTCCAGCTTGCGCATCGCGTAATCCACCAGCAGATAGTTGAGCTGGCGGTCGTCGCCGATGCACCGCATCACCCAGGGGATGTTGGTCTCGATGTAGGTGGGGTCGAGGTCGCCGGGAGTCATCCAGGGAATCTCGATCTTGAGCGCCACGCGGATGGCGATGTGGGTGTTGGCCCCGTCAATGCCGCCGATGATGGCCCAGACGTTGTCCTTGTAGGCCAGGTGGATGACTTCGCTGCCGGAGGCCCCCCAGAGGGCGTTGTCGTTGCGCACGCACAGCTCGAACGGAATTCCGCGCTTGTGGTAGCCGCCCCGGGCGTTGGCCTCTTCGATGGCCATGCGAATGGCCTGGAGCATGGCGATGCCCAGGGCTTCCTCGTTGTGGCTCTTGCCGCCGGTGGCCACGGAAACCGTCGGCATGATCGGCCCCAGGAAGCCGATCTTCACCGTGTCCACCCGCTCCGGCTCGGGGATGCCCCGGCCCGACCCCGCGTACTCCATCTGCACCAGGAAATGCTCCTTGTAGGGTTTGACGCCGCCGTAGGGCTCGACGTCCGCGGACGAGGAAGCGTAGTTCAGGTTGGTCTTGAGCGGAATCTGGGGCTTGCCGTAGTAGCCCGTGTCGATGCGCTTCAAGAGCGCCTGGTCTTCCGGCGAGAGGGCCGGGGCGGCGGCCTGGTCGGCGGCCGCGGCGGCCAGGATCGCTCCGGCCAGCAATCCCAGGGCGGCGCCGACGCGCAACCGGACGATGCCCGGCAGGAGCGGGAAGCGGAGAGGTGTTTTCATGGCGCGATCGTTTCGTTGAAGTTGGGGCATACTCGGGATCACTTTGCCTGCGCCGTGATGGCCCCAGACGCACGCAGGCGCGGATAATACCCCTGGCCGATGCCATGGCCCACTCCCTTGGAGGTGCCGGCCCAGACATCGTTGCCGTCGAAGTCCACGGAAATCTGGAAGTTATGCGGGACGCTGTAGCCGGTGTCCACGACCTCGATCACCTCGTTTTCGCGTTTGATCACGGCCTTGCCCGAATGCTTGTTGCCATCGGAGGTATAGGTGACCCAGGTGCAGGTGGCGGCGTCCATGCAGGCCCCCAGCCCCTTGTCCGAGCAAAACCAGGCCTCCTGCCCGCTGCGGGCCTTGAGGTTGTTGTTGAAGTTGCTGGGCAGGCCGCAATCGTGGTCAAAGTAGCCGCGCCAGTGGCGGCCGTCGTAGCGGGCGCAGCCAAAATAAGAGGAAACCCACAGGACCTTCTCCACGTAGCTGGCCCCGGTGGTGATGACATGCACGTTGCCGTCGTCGCGGTAGAGGTCGATCTCCATCTCGCCGTCGGGATCGAGATAGACCTTCCAATTCTCTGTCTTGACGTCGAATTCGAGGATGCCGCTGCCCCAGACGGCCAGGTGCACCTTGCCGTCGCGGGCCGAGACGTTGTAGTTCCAGATCTCCTCCATGGGCGCGTTCTTTTCGGTGAAGATGTCCCATTTGTCGGTCTTGGTGTCGTAGCGGCTGGCTCCGGCGGTGGTGGCGCACCAGACGTGGTCGCCCTCGATGGCGACGGCATAGACCACATCGTTGACCAGCCCGCTGTTGAGCTGGGTGTAGTGGTCGAAGCGCCCGGCGCTGAAGCGGGCCAGCCCGCCTCCGAACAGGCCCAGCCACACGTCGCCCGTGCGCGCATCCACCTCGATGGCGGTGACCACGCGCCACGGCAGGCCGTCTTTCTCGCGCCACGAGCGGATCTTCCTCGTCTTCTTGTCGTAGCGGGCCAGGCCGTCCTCGGTCCCGATCCACACGCACTCTTTGTCGGCCTTGACCGCAAAGATGTGGTCGTTGGGCAGGCCGTCTTTCGTGGTGATCTGCTCCCACTGGGTATAGACATAGGGGAGCCCGGGATCGAGCTTGGGGGCCGCCTTGTCGGCGGCGCAAAGCGGCGCCGCCCAGCCCATCAGGAGGAGGGGCAGGCCGGGAAACAGTGGCGAGGTGCGCATGGAGATCCTTTCTGTGGGCGGCTAGAGCGTCTTCAGGTACTCGATCAAATCGTTCAACTGGTCCTTGGTCATGTCGTTGGTCACCCCGTGTTCGTCGTAGGGGTTATAGACCGTCCAGACTTCCTCGAGGGTTTTGGCGATGCCGTTGTGCAGGTAGGGCGCGGAATCGTAAATGTTCAGCAGGTGAGGGGCGTCGAACTTGCCGTCGCGGTCGTAGGCAAACCGGGTGCCCACGTTGTGAACTCTGCCATCGGTATAAAGCGGCGGGGGATGGCAGGTGTTGCAGCGCCGCCCCGGCGGAATGAGCGACCCGTCATTTTTGCGCGCGCGATCGAAGACGGCCTTGCCGCGGCGCTGCGCTTCGGTGAGATCCTCGCCCAACTTGCGGTAGCGGTTTGGGGGGCGCGGAATGCTGCAGAGGTAATAGTGCAGGTCGTCCAGTTGCTCGGGTGTGAAGGGCTGGATGCGGGTGATGAACACGGCCAGGCGGGGGCCGCACTGCCGCCGCAGGCTGGGGTTGATGCCGATCCATTTGTAGGGGGCCATGTCGTTCACGCCCCGCAGCGTCCGGTTGTCGATCGGCCCCATGCCGATGCCGTCGTCCTCGATGTCATAGACGAGGTTGTCGATGTGCCCGTCGGGATGGCAACTGCTGCACGAGAACTGCCGGCGAAAGGCGATGTTGGCGCTGTGGAAGAGCTTCTCCCCGCGGCGGCGCTGGGTGAGTTCCCGGGCCCCGCCCAGGTCCACGCGCCCCGCGGCTTCCAGCTTCTCCGCGTCGATCACGGTCACGGAGTCGTCCAGCATGCTGGCCACATAGACCGTCCTGCCGTCCGCCGAGCAGGTCAGGCCGCGCGGGGCGGTTTGGGTGGGGATGTGTTTCACGATGAACTCGGCCGGCTTGCCGGTGTGATTGGGAATGACGCGCTGGCGCTCGTGCGACGCGGCTGCCTTCAGCATCGCCGCCAGCTTTTCCAGGTCCACCACCGCCACGCGGTCGGTGCTGCTGCTGGTCACGAAGGCGCGCCGGCCGTCCGGGCTGATGGCCACATCGGTGGGATCGGGGAAGCAGAGGTGGTTCTGGTCCAGCAGCACCTGGTCCACCGTGCCGTCGCGCCAAAGCACGCCCAGGCCGTTCGAGATGGTCCAGCCGTGGTTGATCCGGGTCATGGGCACCAGGTTCTTGGTCCGCAGCAGGGTGAACAGGGCATACTCCCCGCTGGGATGCCACGCAATGCCCTGCAACAAATTGGCCGCCGGCGTCGTGATGCGGTCCTCCACCACCGCCCGCTCCGCGTCGATCACCGTGATTTCGGACATCGCCGGCATGCGGTCCCCGATGAAGCGCGAGAGCGCGTGCGTCACCAGGATGGATTGGCCGTCCGGCGACAGGGCCAGCGACCAGGGCGAGCGCGAGGCGCTCAGCCGCTTGATC
>JAKLEJ010000133.1 GCA_022711695.1 Verrucomicrobiota bacterium
CTCTTGCGGCTGTGCGAGTGGGCGATTCTCGAGAACGGCGGCGCGTGCGTCGAGGTCGCCGGCCAGCCGGGATACCGTGTGCGGCTTCAGGACCCATGAAACTCCATCTCCCGTGAAGACAACCTCCAAACAAAACCAGTCGGCGCCCCAGCGGTTGCTCTCCCTGGACGCCTTGCGCGGCTTCGACATGCTGATGATCCTGGGCGCGGACGAGTCGATCTACGCGCTGGAAAAGCTGCGCGGGCATGGGCCGACCGGCTTTCTGGCCAGCCAGTTCGACCATGCCGATTGGGCGGGCTTCCGGTTCTACGATCTGATCTTCCCGCTGTTCGTCTTCATGGTGGGCATCTCGATCGTATTCTCGCTGGAGAAACACCGGGCATCGCAGGATCGAGGCGCGGCCTACCGGCGGATCTTCAGGCGGTTTGTGCTGATGTTCGTGCTGGCGCTGATCTACTCGGGGGGCGTGGCCAAGGCCTGGCCGGACATCCGGCTGATGGGGGTGCTGAACCGGATCGCGCTGTGCTATTTGTTCGCCTCGCTGATCTATCTGCACGTGCGCTGGAAGGGCTTGATCGCGGTGACCGCGGGCTTGCTGGTGGGATACTGGGCGCTGATGACGTTCGTGCCTTTTCCGGATGTGCGTCCGCGCACGGCGACCGGGGAACTGGTCAGCAGCACGCTGACCGCCACCAACACCGCCCAGCTCAACTGGGGCTCGACCCATCGGCTGCGCGGCGTGTTCGACAAAGGCGTGAACCTTGCCAACTACATCGACCAGAAATACCTGCCCGGCTACAAATGGGACGGCACCTGGGACCCGGAGGGAATCCTCAGCACGCTCCCGGCCGTGGCCACGTGCCTGCTGGGGGTGCTGGCCGGACTACTCCTCCGGAGTTCCCGGCTCGACGAGCAGCGCAAGGTGCTGTTGCTGGCCGGGGCCGGCGCGGCCTGCCTGGCGGCGGGCTGGCTTTGGAGCCTGCAGTTCCCGGTCATTAAGAAGATCTGGACCTCGTCCTATGTGCTGGTGGCGGCCGGTTGGAGCGCGCTGCTCTTCGCCGCCTTCCACCAGGTCATCGAGATCTGGCAATGGCGCCGCTGGACCACCCCATTCGTCTGGATCGGCGCCAACGCCATCACCCTGTACCTGGTCAGCAACTTCGTAAACCCGACTCGTCTGGCGCGGCGGCTGGCGGGAGGCGA
The DNA here is from genome assembly GCA_022711695.1 of Verrucomicrobiota bacterium. GTDB lineage: Bacteria > Verrucomicrobiota > Verrucomicrobiia > Limisphaerales > JACRJZ01 > JACRJZ01. Next base: position 1,204 of record JAKLEJ010000133.1, read on the forward strand.
CGTGGAGCACTTCTTTGACGCCACGCTGGGTCGCGGCGCCGGCGAACTGGTCATCGTTCTTGTCGCATTGGCTTTGCTGCTGCTTCTGGCCCGGTTTCTCTACCAGCGGCGCATCTTCCTCCGAGTGTAAGCCGCATGGCACTCGGGCCGGGGCGCGCGGCCTGGGAGAGGCGGGGCCGCGCATTCGGTTGTTGCCGGCGGAGCGGCTTTCGACGATAACGCCCCCATGAACACGCCCGTCAGTCGTCGTCGTTTCCTCGCCAGCTCGGCTCTGGGCAGCGCCGGCCTGTGGCTGCTGGCCTCGGGACGAGCGGCCGAGGCGCCAGCCGCTTTTGGGCCGGCCGGGCTGGGGTTGCGTTTTGAGAACCCGGCGATCGAAGCTTGTCACGGCGCGGCCTTCCGCAATGCGCTTCGGAACCTGTGCGAGATCAACACCGTGCCCGACCGGAAGAACGATTACAATCGGACGGGGCTGCTGCTGGATCCGCCAGGCCGGTTCATTCGCGCCGGCGGCGACTACGCCACCCCCTGGACACGCGACGCCTCGATCAACTCGTGGAATGCCGCCAGCCTGCTCATGCCGGCGGTGGCGCGCAACACACTCTGGGCCGTCTGCGAGCGCCAGGCCAATGGCCGCCTGATTGTGCAGCGGGACAATCAATGGTGGGACAAGGTCATCTGGGCGCAGGCAGCCTGGCACCATTTCCTGGTCACAGGCGACCGGCCGTTTCTCGAGCAGGCTTACGAGGCCGTCGCCGAAAGCCTGGCGGAAATGCGGCAGACGCGGTTCAACGCGCGGTTCGGCTTGTTCGAGGGGCCCTCGGTGTTGTGTGACGGCATCGCCGGCTACCCTCAGCCGCCCTTCGATCCCAAGGTGGCCAGCAGCTTCATCCTCGATCATCCAGGCGGCGACCGGGTGATGTGCCTCAGCACCAACTGCGTTCAGTTCCAGGCGCATCGTTGCGCGGCCTGGATGGCGGCCGAGCTTGGCAGGCCCAAAGCGGAGGGCCGCCTCTACACGAAGGCGGCAGCGGCGCTCCGCCGCGCCATCCATCGCCACTTCTGGATCCCCGCCCGGTCCACCTTTGGCTACTTCATCCATGGTTCAGGCCCGCTGGCAGGGCGGCTGGACGAATCGCAGGAAGGCATGGGGCTGGCGTATGCCATCCTCTTTGGGGTGGCCGATGCCGCTCAGACTCGCAGGATTCTCCAGACCGTTCACCTCCAGCCCAAGGGCATCGTCTGCGTCTGGCCGCACTTTGCCCGCTTCAGCGATGAACGACCGGGGCGGCACAACGTCCTGGTCTGGCCCATGGCCAGCGGGATGTGGGCGCATGCGGCGGCCCGAGCCGGGGCCATCGGGCTGTTCGAGAAGGAACTGGCCACCGTGGCCGCGATGGCCAACGCCAGCCAGGGGATCTTCTACGAAATCTACCACTCGGTCACCGGCCAGCCCGAGGGCGGCTGGCAGGTGGGCCGGCGCTGGACCTCTTGCATTCACCAGACCTGGTCCGCCACCGGGTATTTGCGCATGGTGTTCCACGGGTTGTTCGGACTGGATTTCGAGCGCGAGGGGCTGCGGTTGGCGCCCTCCCTTCCCCGGGGCTGGGCAGGCGCGCAACTCACCCGCCTGCCATACCGGCTGATGACGCTGGACGTGCGCCTGCGCGGCGAGGGACGGAGAGTGGCCCGCTGTGAACTGGACGGAAAACGCCAGGGCTCCGCCCGTGTTCCGGCGCATCTCACGGGCCACCACCAAGTGGTTCTCGACCTCAAAGCCTGACTCTGGCGTCACAAGGACCACGCGCATGTCGGCTCGAAGCCATGCTCCGCTGGTGTTGCCGCTGGAGGAGAATCTGGCCGACCGCCTGGAGTTGGTGGGCGGCAAGGCGGCGAATCTTTCCGCGATGCTGCGCGCCGGGCTCCCGGTTCCCGCGGGCTTTTGTGTGACCACCGTGGCGTTCGAGCTGTTCCTGGCCTCCTGCCCGAGGCGGGCAGAGCTGTCGCAGATGCTCACGCGGCGCTGCGCCGTGACGCCGGACCTGGCCGCCGAGATGAGCGGTCAGGCCAGGGCCTGGCTGGCGCCGCTACCGATGCCGGCGCAAGTCGAGGACGCGGTCTTGAATGCCTGGCGGAAGCGCGATGCAGGGAGGGCTTGGGCGGTTCGGTCCAGCGCCACGGTCGAGGATGCCGTCGGACATTCTTTCGCCGGCCAGTTCGAGTCCTTTCTGAATGTGCGCGGGCAGGCCGCATTGCTTGACGCCATCCGGAATTGCTGGCTGTCGCTGTTCTCGGAGCGGGCGCTGGCTTACCAGGCGAGGGCCGGCCTGTCCGCGCGCCAGACGGCGATGGCGGTGGTGGTGCAACTCATGGCGCCGGCTGAGGTTTCGGGCGTGGCCTTCACCGCGGACCCGGTGTCGGGTGACTCGGGGCAGATGCTGATCGAGGCGGTGGCCGGCTTTGGCGATCGGCTCGTCTCTGGCAGGGCGAGCGCCGAAGCTGCCGCGCTGGACAAGGCCGATTTGCGTGTTCGCGAACGGCGGTCCTCGGGCCAGGCCGCGTGTCTCGACGAACCGCTATTGCGACGTCTTGGGGAGCTGGCGCTTGCCTCCGAGCGGCTTTTCGGACGACCGCAGGACCTGGAGTGGGCCGCAGGCCAGGGCCAGGTCTTTCTGCTGCAGTCCCGGCCCATTACCGCGTTGCCGGAACCGCGCAAGGCCCGGGAGGAGATATGGACGAACGCCAACGTGATGGAAGCGCTGCCCGACGTCGTGACGCCGATGTCCTGGTCGCTGATGCAGATTCTGCTGCATGAATTCCTCCTTCCCTTGACGCGCCGCCTGGGGCTGCCGACGGACTCCGCGCCGCTCATCGACCTGATCGCCGGGCGCGCTTACATGAACGTCGGCGCTCTTTCCGGCTTGGTGCGGACAATCGGGCCGATCCCGATCGAGGTGTCAGCCTTTTTCGGAGGAGATTATGGTCCTGCGGAGAAGTTGCTGACGCCGCCGCCGCGCCCGCGCTCTGTGCGGTCGAGCCTGGCAACATTGGCGGCGGGCATCCGGATCGGCCTCTGGCTGCTGCCGGGTTTGATTCGTCAGCAGCGGGTGCTGGAACGCTGGCGAGACCGTTCCTTCGGCATGCTGGCTGCGATTCCCCCGGCGGCGCTCTCGGACGTGGAACTGGCGCGCCGGCCGCAGACGTTTCTGAAGCTGGCCTGCGCGGGCGAAGGAGAGCGCACGTGGGCCAGCGCGGCCTGGATGGCCATCGCGGGTGTTGGAGGCGGCGCGGCGGTGTTTCATCTGGCCCGCCGCTGGCTGGGAGACACGGACGGCAGTCTGGCCAACCGCCTGCTCGCCGGCGCCGGCAACATGGACTCTGCTGAAAACGGACTGGCTCTGGTCCGGCTGGCATCCTGGGCGAAGGAGCGGCCAGCGGTGGCGCAGGCTCTGCTGGCGCCTGGCTCGTTCGCCGAGATGGAACCGCGTCTGGCGCGGGTCGATGGCGGGGCCGAGTTCCTGGATCGGTGGCGGGAGTTCATGGACCGCCACGGCCACCAGGCTCGCGGCGGCATGGATGTGGCCCAGCCTCGCTGGACGGAAATGCCCGATCACATCCTGGACGTGCTGCGAACCTTTCTGCGCCTGGAGGAGGCGGCGGACCCCATCCAGGCGCAGGCCCGGCGGCTCCAGGAGCGAGCGCGCCTCCTGGCCGATTGCCGGCGCAGGCTGCGCAATCCATTCAAGCGGGCGGTTCTTCTTTTCCTGCTTCGTTGCAGCCAGCGCGGGTTAATGCAGCGCGAGAACGTGAAGAACGAAGGCGTCCGGATGGTGGCGATGGTGCGCCAGTGCTTGCTCGAAGCCGGACGGCGGCTGCGGAAACGCGCGATTCTGTCCGATCCGAACGACGTCTTCTTCCTCAAGTGCAGCGAGCTGGAGCCCGTTTTCGGCGGCTCGCCGGGGTTCGACGTGTTGGCGACCGTGGCCGCGCGCAAAGCGGAGCGCGATCGCTTCCGCGGCTTGCAGCCGCCTCCGGTGATCGTGGGGCGTTACGACAGCAGCGTTCCTGCCGCAACCACGCCGGATCCGGCGACGACGGTGCTCCATGGCGTGGCCGTCAGCCCGGGGGTGGCGACCGGCGCCGCGCGCGTCATCCTGCAAGCCGATGCCAGCGCCCAGGTGCTGCCGGGAGAGATTCTTGTGGCCCCTTACACGGATCCCGGATGGACCCCCTACTTCCTGCCGGCGGCGGGCATCGTGGTGGACATCGGCGGCTTGCTGAGCCATGGCAGCGTGGTGGCCCGGGAATATGGCCTCCCCGCGGTCGTAAATGTCGGCGCGGCCACGCGCCTCATCCGCACCGGCGACCGGGTGCGGGTGGACGGCAACGCCGGGCAAGTCGTGATCCTCTCCCGAGCGCGGGACCCCTCCTAACCCGCATCGTTCATGGCCCTTTCTGGAATCAGAGCGATCGTCTTCGACCTGGATAGCTGCCTGTGCGCAGCCAACGAGGTGGGTGACCGGCTCTTCCAAGAGGCGTTCGAGGCCATCCGCAACGCCAACCATGGCGCGGTGTCGGAGGTGAGGCTGCAGCAGGCCTTCGCCGACTGCTGGCGTTTTCCGTTCGATGCGGTCGCAACCGACCACGATTTTTCGCCGGCGATGCGCGACGCCGGCTGGCGGGCTTTCAAGCAAACCGAGGTGAAAGAGGAGATGCACGGCTATGGGGATCTGGACGCGCTGTCCGACCTGGCCGTGCCGCTCTTCCTGGTCACATCCGGCTTCCGCCGGCTCCAGGAGAGCAAGATCAAGGCCCTGGGCATCGCCGCCCGGTTTGAGCGCATCTGCATCGACGCGATTGACGAGCCGGGCCGGAAGGGGAAGGCGGGCCTCTTTCAGGAAATCCTCGAGGGCCGGGGTTTGAGGGCGGATCAGGCGCTGGTGGTGGGCGACAATCCCGACTCGGAGATCCAGGCGGGAAGGCGGCTGGGAATGCGAACCGTTCAGATCCTGCGGCCGGGGGTGGCGCGCGGCGACAACGCGGAATTCCACATCCAAAGCCTGTTCGAATTGAAGGGACTGCTGGGAGCTTGACCTGCGGCGCTGGCAGGCGTCTCTGAATCCGCACAGCGAAGCCTCCTCGGCTTCCGGGGCGTCCGGCGAAAACGGACCCGCGTCATTCTTGCCGACGCGCGGAATGGCGCCGCGGATTCACGCTTGGCGAGTCTGGCCCGATGCGGTTCAATGGCCGCCATGAAATCGCGCGGCTTTCTGCTCCCGGGCTTGGCTTTTGTCGCCCTGGCTTTCCCCCTGTTGTCGGCGCCGGCCGTCCAGCTCTGGGAAACGAACCTGGTCATTCCCACTTACCTGGCGGCGCCGCCCTCGCCAGTGCCGCGCTTCTACGAAGGCCGCACCTACCAGGGGGCCAAGGCGACCTTCTATCCTTACCCGGTGCAGGACGTGCTCACGGACGTCAAAACGAACAAAGCTTACAAAGCCCTCTTCCTGGAGAACCCGTATGTCCAGATCTGCATCGTTCCCGAGCTGGGCGGGCGCATCTGGTCGGCGCGGGACAAAGGCAACGGCTACGACTTCTTCTACCGGCAGCAGGTGGTGAAACCGGCGCTCATCGGCATGCTCGGGGCCTGGATCAGCGGCGGCGTCGAGTGGAACGTGCCGCATCATCATCGGGCCAGCAGCTTCTCGCCGGTGGATTGGACGGCCTCGACCAACGCCGACGGCAGCGCCACCGTCTGGGTGGGCGAGATCGAGCTGCGCCATCGCATGAAGTGGCTGGTGGGGATGACGCTCTATCCGGATCGGAGCTACCTGGAGCTGACCTGCCAGATGCTCAACCGGACCCCGTTTGCGCACCCGATGCTCTTCTGGATCAACCCGGCCGTGCACTGCGGCACGAACTACCAGGTGATCTTCCCTCCGGGAACCGAATGGGTGACGCAGCACAGCAAGCCGGAGTTCGCGAGCTGGCCCATCGCCCGCCAGACCTACGGCGGCACGGACTACACCCGGGGCGTCGATATCTCCTGGTGGAAGAATCACCCCAGCCCGGTGTCCTTCTTTGCGTGGAACTACGAGGACGACTGGTTCGGGGGCTACGATCACGGGCGCCAGGCCGGTGTGGTTCATTGGGCCGACCACCATGTGGTCCCGGGCAAGAAGTTCTTCGAATGGGGCAACGGCCCGGAGGGCGAGATGTGGTCGAAGATTCTGAGCGACGAGGACGGCCCCTACCTCGAGCTCATGGCCGGGGCGTGGTCCGACAACCAGCCCGATTACAGTTGGATTCAACCGGGCGAAACCCGCGAATGGAAGCACTGGTGGTACCCGGTGCGCAACCTGGGCGGCATGAAGATGGCGACCCGGGACGCCGCGGTGAACCTGGAAGTGACCAACGGCGTCGCCAGGGTGGCGGTCAATACCACCCGTGAATACCCCGACTGCGTCGTTCAGGTCCTGGCTGGCGACAAGCTGATCGCAAAGGAAACCGTCCAGATCAGTCCGACTCGGCCCTTTTCCCTCGAAACCCGGCTGCCGGACTCGGTTCGCGAGGCGGACCTGGCACTTCGGCTGCAGGATGCGGAGGGCCGCGAGATACTTGCCTTCAATCCTCCCCGGCGGCCGGGGTCTCCCATGCCCAAGCCGGTCGAGAAACCGAAATCGCCCAAGGACTACGCGACAGCGGACGAGCTCTACTTCACCGGCCAGCGCATCGAGCAGCTCTGTAGCCCGTCCTTCGAAGCCGCTCCATATTACGAGGAGATGCTCCGCCGCGACGCCGGGGATTCCCGGGCGAACACCGCGCTGGGGATCGGGCTCTGCAAGCAATGGCGGTGGGCCGAAGCCGCCGGGCGCCTGAGCAACGCCATCGCCCGCGCCACCGTCAACCACATCCGGCCCAAGGATCTCGAGGCGTTCTATTACCTGGGAGTGGCCCTGAAGGCGCAGCGGCGGCTGGAGGAGGCGGCGGTGGCTTTCGAGAAGGCCGCCTGGAGCGTGGCCTGGCGGGCGGCGGCGGGCTGCGAACTGGCCGAGATCGATCT
>JAKLEJ010000134.1 GCA_022711695.1 Verrucomicrobiota bacterium
GATCCGCAGCCCCACCGGGCAACTGGCCGCGCAGGCCCAGATACGGCAGGCGGGCGGCCTGTTCCACCGCGCGCTTGCGCAGATCCGCCGAGGCGGGCAGGGCCCACAGCCGCTGCAACCGCGGCGCGTTGGTGTCCGCCAGCACGGCGGGGGCGCCGGCAAAACTGCAGCTCAGGAGGAGGTCGGCCGACTGGGCCGGCGCGGCGGGCGCCGCCGCCAGGACGCGGCCAGCCAGAAGCCCGCAGAGCGCCAGGAGCGAGATCAACGTTTTCATGCGCGCCGCATCATTGCCTGAAGGGCCCGCTCGAGGCAAATCCAATAGTTGCGCGCGGTTGACTTCCGGCCGGGCTTGGTGGATTCTCACCCGAAATTAAACATCCAGGAATACGGCTATGACAGACCTTAAGCAGCTCTACGATGCCATTGTCGCCGGCGACGCCAAGACCGCCCGCGCCACCACTGAACAAGCCCTCAAAGACGGCATCGAGCCGCTCAAGCTGGTGATGGACCACATGGCCCCCGCCATGGGCGAGGTGGGGCGACGCTTCGAATGCAACGACTACTTTGTGCCCGAGTTGCTCCTCTCGGCGCGGGCGATGAAGTCGGCCATGGAGCTGCTCCGACCGCTGCTGGTCGCCAGCGGGGCCCAACCGCTGGCCCGCGTCGCCATTGGCACCGTCAAGGGCGACTTGCACGACATCGGCAAGAACCTGGTGGCGGCGATGCTCGAGGGCGGCGGCTTCGAAGTCATCGACCTGGGCGTCAACGTGGCCCCCGAGCAGTTCGTCAACACCGTGCGCGAGAAGAACGCCAATGTGGTGGCCCTCTCGGCCCTGCTCACCACCACCATGCCTTCGATGAAGACCACCATCGACGCCCTCAATCAGGCGGGCTTGCGCCAGCAGGTCAAGGTGATCATCGGCGGCGCTCCCATCACCCAGAAATACGCCGACGAAATCGGAGCCGACGGCTACAGCGACAACGCTGCCGAGGCGGTCAGTCTGACCAAACGTTGCCTGGGCAAGTAGCCCGGGCGCCCGAGACCGCATGCAGGCTCTGCTTGAGGGATTGCTGGGAGGGGGGCCGGTCCTGACGGACGGCGCCTGGGGGACGGAGCTGCAGGCCCGGGGTCTGCAGGTGGGCGAGTTTCCGGACGGCTGGAACCTGTCGCATCCGGACAAGGTGGGCGAGGTGGCCGCGGCCTATGTGCAGGCGGGCAGCCGGGTGATCCTGACGAACACCTTTGGGGCCAATCGCCTGCGCCTGGGGGCTCACGGGCTTGCCGACAAACTGGCCGAGATCAACCGCCGCGGGGTCGAGATTTCCCGCCAGGCCGCCGGCGCCCAGGCCAGGGTTTTCGCGTCGATCGGGCCCACGGGCAAGATGTTGCTCACGGGCGAGGTCACCGAAGAGGAGTTGCGCGACCTCTTCGCCGAACAAGCCCGCGCGCTGGCCGGGGCGGGCGCGGACGCCCTGGTGGTCGAGACGATGGCCGAACTCGAGGAAGCCCGGATCGCGGTCGGCGCGGCCCACGCCACAGGCCTGCCCGTGGTCGCCTGCATGGTCTTCGACGCCGGAAAGAACAAGGACCGCACCATGACCGGCGTGACGCCTGAGCAAGCCGCCGAGGGGTTAATCGCCGCCGGCGCCGATGTGATCGGAGCCAACTGTGGCCAAGGCATCGAGGGCTTTATCCCCATCTGCCGCCGTCTGCGCGCGGTCACCGACCGCCCCCTGTGGATGAAGGCCAATGCCGGTCTGCCCCAGATGGAGGAGGGCCGGGTGGTCTATCGCACCACCCCGGAGACCTTCGCCGCCGCCGGTCCGGAGCTGGTGGCCGCAGGCGCGAATTTCATCGGGGGCTGCTGCGGCACCAACCCCGATTACATCCGCGCGCTCAAGGCGCGCCTCGGCTGAACCCGGATCGGAGGGAAACGCCGAACGGCGGGGCCAGACGTGGGTTGGCCGCGCTGACCTCTTGGCGGCTCGGCCGCGAGGTCTTCCCTTGCAGCCAAGGCTAAGGGCTGCGTCTTCCGCCTTCTGCGTTGGCCCTGTCCTCCTCCTGAGCCGGTCTTGCCGCGGTCGGTGTAGACGGCGTTTGGCTTTTTCGGTTCGATCGAGTTATAGTCGAGGCATGCAAACCGCAACCGTCATCAGCGAGGGCGAGACGCAGACGGTTCGTCTGCCAAAAGGTTGTCGTCTCCCTACGCCCACCGTACAGGTGCGTCAGGAAGGAGATGCCGTCATTCTCGAGCCGTTGAAACCGCTCTCGTGGCCGACCGGCTTCTTCGACGAAATCCACATCGCCGATTCTGCTTTCGTCCGGCCCGATCAAGGGGGCTTGCCTGCTGTCAAGACGTTCTGAACCCTGCAGGCCGTAATTCGAATTTTGGGTGACCTCCTTCCCCGAAGCGCGCTCATGCTCTGGGGGTATCCATTTTGAAGCGGGCTTGGGAAGCCGATTCAGCAGGGCGAGGCTCCTGCCCAGCGCCGACTTTGTCCAACTTCACACGAAGCCGCCGAGCCACGAAAGGAGGAAGACGGCATCGGACGCACGCCGCCTGCCCGGCGGCGCTTAATCCCGACTCGCGGCCAACTCTTCCTCGAAGTCCACGATCTCCTTGATCTGGGTGAGAAACCAGCGGTCGATCCGGGTGAGCTCGAAGATTTCGTCGATGCTCAAACCGGCGCGCAGAGCGTGGCGGATGTAGAAGATGCGTTCGGCGTTGGGCACGGTGAGCTTGCGGGAGATGAGATCGCGGGGGAGCAGATCGCGGTCGCCGTAGAGGTCCGCGCCCACCCGCCAGGGCTTGCCGTCGCCGCCCAGACCGCTGCGGCCGATCTCGAGCGAGCGCAGGCATTTTTGCAGGCTCTCCTTGAAGGTGCGTCCGATGCTCATGGCCTCGCCCACGCTCTTCATCTGGGTGTTGAGCGTGGGGTCGGCCTGCGGGAACTTCTCGAAGGCGAAGCGCGGGACCTTGACGACGACGTAGTCGATGGTGGGCTCGAAGCTGGCCGGGGTCTCGCGGGTGATGTCGTTGCGGATTTCGTCCAGCAGGTAGCCGACGGCCAGCTTGGCGGCGATTTTGGCGATGGGGAAGCCGGTGGCCTTCGAGGCCAGCGCCGAGCTGCGGGACACCCGCGGGTTCATCTCGATGATGACCATGCGCCCATTGTCGGGATTGACGGCGAACTGGATGTTCGAGCCGCCCGTCTCGACGCCCACGGCCCGGATCACCGCGAAGCTCTGGTCGCGCATGATCTGGTATTCCTTGTCGGTCAGCGTCTGGATGGGGGCCACAGTGATCGAGTCGCCCGTGTGAATGCCCATCGGATCGAAGTTCTCGATCGAGCAGATGATCACGCAGTTGTCGGCTTTGTCGCGCATCACCTCCATCTCGAATTCTTTCCAGCCCAGGAGCGATTCCTCGATCAGGATTTCCGTGACCGGCGAGAGGTCCAGCCCGCGTTTGGCGAGTTCCTCGAACTCCTCGCGGTTATAGGCGATGCCGGCGCCGGTGCCGCCCAGGGTGAATGCCGGGCGGATGATGAGCGGGAAGCGCCCGATCCTTTCGGCGATCGCCCGGGATTCCTCCAGGGTGTGGGCCACCCCGCTGACGGGCACATCCAGCCCGATGGAAAGCATCAGCTCTTTGAAAACGAGGCGGTCCTCGCCCTTCTCGATGGCGGCGGCGTTGGCCCCGATCATCTCCACGCCGTTTTTCTCGAGCGCGCCATTCCGGTGGAGGGCCATCGCGGTATTGAGGGCGGTCTGGCCGCCCAAGGTGGGCAGCAGCACCAGCTTGCCCTTGGCCCCGATCCCCTTCAACTCCTCGACTTCGCGGGCGATGATCTTCTCGACGCACTCGGGCGTGATGGGCTCGATGTAGGTGCGGTCGGCGAACTCGGGGTCGGTCATGATCGTCGCCGGATTCGAGTTCACGAGGATGACGCGAAAGCCTTCCTCGCGGAGGGCTTTGCAGGCCTGCGTGCCCGAGTAGTCGAACTCGCAGGCCTGTCCAATGACGATCGGACCGGCCCCGATGATCAGAACGGAGTGGATGTCGGTGCGCTTAGGCATGGCAAAAAGAAATGAAGCCGCTCCCCGCAACGCCGAAGGGGGCGCCGACGCTTGCCCTCGCCCGGGCGGGGCGTGCGAGCAAACCAGGAACGCGGAAGGCTGGGTGGATGTCCGGCACAGTCATACCAAAACCGCGGAGGATGAAACACGGACCGGGCCGGCTTGGCCATCCTTTTTTGAGTTGAACCCCGGAAGGCGCCCGGACGTCCAACCTTCCGTTGGCATGACCTGCGTTCGACATTCCGGAACCGGCGTCTGGCTGAGCCGGGCCGCCGGCCCTCTCCTGCTGGCAGTAGTCCTGGGAGCGATCCTGCCGGGGCGGCCGATCGAGGCCCAGGCTGGGGAGACCGCCGGCTTGAGGCACTCAGCCCACGAGTTGGCATTTGGAGTGTTCTGGCCGCCGCAGGCGCCGCTCCCAGACCAGACTCAAGCGGCCAAGCCGCTGCTGCAGGGCGCGTTGCGCGTGGCCTGGGAGGAGTTGCCGGCAAGAGCATGCCTGGCGCGGTTGACAGTGACCTTGACGCGGCCGTCCGACGAGGCCGCGCGCGAGTCGTGGAACTCGAAACTCGCCTTTGCCGAGATCGACTGGATGCGCTACGTGCGGGTGTGGGACGGGGAGGGACGCTGGCTTTGGCCCAATCTGCCCTACCTGCTGCGGCTCCCGGGCGTGGAACGAGTCGAGCGCTATGGCGGGGTGGACCCGGGCAAGGGTGTGGACAACGACTTTGCCGCGCTGCTCATCCGCAAGTATGACGCGACCGGGCAGACGGAAGACGCCCGCACCCGGAAGCGGCCGCTGGTGTCGGCGGAATGGCGCGCCGCAGGCGCGACCAACGTGAACAAACAGACCGTCGTCCACTCCGCCAGGTCCGACGAGTTCACCTTCCACCTCGGGGGCGGCCCGGTTTTGGGGAAGAGCCTCGCGCGGGTGTGGCTGGTCTATGCGGACTTCATGGGGGCCAGGACCCCGCCGGGCTGGCCTGACGCCCCCGAATTCGCCGGAGGTGTCCTGGCGTATTTCGAGATCGAGTGGGACCCCGAGGCTGCGCAGGAACGGCGGCTGACCATGCGCCAGACGATTCCCCGGCAAGGAACCGGGTTCGACTGGGCCCGGTGGGTGTCCCGGACGAAACTGGCGACCAACTGGACGGCGACCGCCAGGCTTGCCGACGCGCCGTGATCGCAGGCATGATGCCCTCATGAACCGACCTGGCGCTTCCTCCGCCCACGTGCGGGTCTGGCTGTGTTGTCTGCTCGCGGCCTTCGCCAACGCCGCGGGCCCGGCGCCGGCTGCCCAGACCAGCCCGTCCAAACCCAACTTTCTTGTCATCCTGGCCGATGACATGGGCTTCTCGGACGCCGGCTGCTATGGCAGCGAGATTCAAACGCCGAACCTGGACCGGCTGGCAGCCAACGGGCTCCGCTTCACGCAGTTTTACAACACCGCCCGATGCTGGCCCACCCGGTCGGCCCTGCTCACCGGCTATTATCCCCAGCAGATTCGAATGGACCCGCCCCGGGGCCGGCTCCCGCAGTGGGCCCGGCTGCTGCCGCATTACCTCAAGCCCCAGGGCTACCGCTGCCTGCACTCGGGCAAATGGCATGTGCCAGGCGCTCCGAAAATCCTGGCCGACGGCGGATTCGACCGCTCCTACGTCCTGGACGATCACGATCGGAATTTCTACCCGCGCAAGCACTCGGAGGACGACCAGCCTCTGCCGCCGGTGGCCACAAACAGCGCCTACTACACCACCACGGCGTTCGCCGATCACATGATCCGCTGCCTGAAGGAGCATGCGGCGAAGCACGCCAACGCCCCGTTCTTTGCCTACCTGGCCTTCACCGTGCCGCATTTCCCGCTGCACGCGCCTCCCGAGGACATCGCCCGCTACGAAAGCCGCTACCTGGAAGGCTGGGACGCGCTCAGGGAGGAGCGATGGAAGAAGCAGATCGAGCTGGGCGTGGTGAAGTGCGCCTTGAGCGAGCGGGCGCCCAATGCCGTGCCGCATTGGAACCTGAAGCCGGAGGAACTGGAGCGGCGGATCGGTCCGGGCGAGGCCGCTCGGGCGGCAGCCTGGAAGGACCTCTCCCCGGCGCAACAGCGTTTCCAAGCGCGCAAGATGGCCATCCACGCGGCGATGATCGACCGGATGGACCGCGAGATCGGCCGGGTGCTCGAACAGGTCAGGGCGATGGGGGCCTTCGACAACACCGTCGTGTTTTTCGCCTCGGACAACGGGGCCAGCGCCGAGCAGATTCTTCGCGGCGACCTGCATGATCCCGCCGCGCCGGCCGGGTCGGGGCCCACTTACCTCTGCCTGGGCCCAGGCTGGTCCACAGCCGCCAACACCCCCTTCCGGCTCCACAAATCCTGGGTGCACGAGGGCGGCATCGCCACGCCCCTGATTGTGCACTGGCCGCGGGGCATTGCCGCGCGCGGCGAACTCCGCCATGACCCCGGCCACGTGATCGACTTCGTGCCCACCCTGCTCGACCTGGCGGGTGTCCGGTGGACTCCGGCCTGGCAGGGCGCGCAGGCGCCCGAGTTGCCGGGCCGCAGCCTCGCGCCCGCCTTTGCCCGCGATGGCTCGGTGAAACGGGGCTTCCTCTATTTCAGCCACGACAATAACCGGGCCCTCCGAATCGGAGACTGGAAGCTCGCCGCCGCGCGTCCGGACACCAACGCCTGGTCCCTCTATGACCTGGACAAAGATCGTCGCGAAATGACGGACCTGGCGGCGCGGTTTCCCGAGCGCGTTGTCCAAATGGCCGGCCAGTGGCGCGAGCTCGATGCCCTCTTCCGGCTGCAGGCCGGTCCGGCACCCGAGACGTCCAAGCCCAAAGCCAAACCAGGCGGCCCATAGCGCCGCCGCTCAAACTCCTCATGACCCACAACCCCCGACTCCTGGTCGCGCTCGCCTTCTGTGCCGTGTGGCAGGCGCTGGCGGCCGCCCCGGCGGGCTCCGAGCGATTCAACATCCTGTTCTGCTTTGCCGACGATTGGGGGCGCTACGCCGGCGCCTACGCCGCGCTGGAAACCCGGCCCTCGCCCAACCAGGTGGTCAAGACTCCCCACATCGACCGCCTCGCCCGCGAGGGGGTTCTGTTCCGGAACGCCTGCGTGAACTCGCCCTCCTGCACGCCCTGCCGGAGCTCGCTGCTTTCGGGGCGCTACTTCTTCCGCACGGGGCTGGGAGCGATCCTCCAAGGGGCGAAATGGGACGCCTCGATCCCCACCTACCCGCTCCTGCTCAGGGACGCCGGCTATCACATCGGGAAGAGCTTCAAAGTCTGGAGCCCGGGCACGCCCGCCGATGCGCCCTACGGAGGCCGCCAGCCTGGAAAAGAACACGCACCTGGCTTTTGCGGACATGGACGCCAGTCCGACCAAGGCCTGGCTGATTGGCCATCGCAACGATCCGGAGTGGCAGACCCACTATGACTACGCGTTCGGCCTGCGCCCGGCCGAGGAACTCTACGATCTGCGCAAAGACCCCGATGAAGTGAAGAACCTCGCGGCCGACCCTGCCTTTGCGGACGTGAAACGCCGCCTGGCCGAGCGCCTCATGACCCTCCTGCGGGAGGCGGGCGACCCGCGTGTCACCGGCGATGGAGAGACTTTCGAACAGCCTCCCTTCACCAACCCCGAGCCGGTTGCCGCCCCGGCCAAGGCCCGCGTCCGCCCGCTGCCCTGACCCGGTTGTCTTTGGGCGATCCCCTTCGCCCGGCAGGGCGACACTCCTGCGGAGCCGCTTCCCCGCCAGGGTCCCGCCTCCAGACGTCTCACCCTGCGCGCTCGGCTTCGGCCGCACCAGCAGGCTCAGCCGGATCCCGCGCAACGGAGGTGGAGTTGGCCTCGCGCGCGATCCAGCCGCCCCCCAGAACGAGGTCCTCCTGGTAGAACACGCATGCCTGCCCCGGCGTCACGGCTCGCTGGGGTTGGCGCAGGCGCACCCGCACCCTCCCCTCCGCCAGCGGTTCCACGGTGGCCGGCGTGCCCGGATGATTGTAGCGAATCTTGGTCAGGGCCTCGAAACGTCCAGGCGGCTGGTTAAAGGCGATCCAATTGCACCCATCGATGACGAACTCGGCCCGCTCGAGCGCGGCGTTGTCGCCCACGATCACGCGGTTGGCGGCCGGATCGAGGTCCACCACGTACAGCGGTCGGGCTG
>JAKLEJ010000135.1 GCA_022711695.1 Verrucomicrobiota bacterium
AGCTTCAGTTCCTGATAGACCTTGCTGAACACGGTGAGGGGCGGCGAGAAACCGGGGGCCGCCGCCGCGGCGATGCCGCTGCCGGCCAGGGAGCACGCCGCCGAGGCCAGGGCGCATCGGGTCAGAAACTCTCGGCGCGAAACAGTGGGCTGGTCGTTCATGGGCCAATAGTTTTCAGATGCGCCCTCCGAACACAAGCCGGACTTTGGGGCTGAATCTGCAAGTCCGCGCACCCCTGCGCCCTCGGGGTTTGCGCCGGTCCCCTCCACCCGGCTGTAAATGACACGGACAACGGTATCGGATTCAGGGCAATCCGGTCTTGCGCGCGGGGTTTTCACCCATAGACTGGGCGCGTGGTCATGGCGCGCGCAAACCCAATCGCTCCTTCGAGGGCATTGTCCTCGAAGGGACGGTCCGCATGAGAAAGCCCTCGCTGCTGGTCATCTTTTTGACGGTCTTCATTGACCTGATCGGGTTTGGCATCGTCCTGCCGTTGTTGCCGCGCTACGCCGACCGCTTCGGAGCCGGGGGCTTCACCATCGGGGCGATCATCGCCTCCTTCTCGCTGATGCAGTTTCTTTTCGCCCCGGCCTGGGGACGGCTCTCCGATCGGATCGGCCGGCGGCCGGTCCTGCTGATCAGCAACTTCGGCTCCACGGCGTCGTACGTGTTGTTCGCGCTGGCGGCGTGGCCGGGGCTCTCCTCGACCGCGGCGGTGGCCATTCTGCTGGCTTCGCGCGTGTTCGCCGGCATTTGCGGGGCCAACCTTTCGGTTGCCTCGGCTTACATTGCGGACATCACGCCGCCCGAGCACCGCGCCAAGGGCATGGGGCTGATCGGGGTCGCCTTCGGCCTGGGATTCATCCTCGGCCCGGCTTTCGGCGCGCTCAGCGCGCACCACCTGGGGTTGGCCGGGCCGGGGTGGGTGGCGGCCGCGTTCTGCGGCGCCAACTTCCTCCTCTCCTGGATCATTCTGGTCGAGAGCCGCCAGCCCGGTTCGGGCCATGCGGTCGAGCGGCCCGCCCTGTCGCACTGGGGCGAGATCCTGCGCCGGCCGAAAGTGGGGGCGCTGATCGGTCTCTTCAGCCTCTCCACCTTCTCGTTCGCCTGCTACGAGAGCACCCTGCCGCTGCTCCTGGGCTCGCCGGGGTTCCACGCCGACGACATTCGGGACGCCAAAGCTCTCGCGGCCCGCCTGGCGGCCGGCAACGACCCCGTTTCGAGCTACCTCCAGGTCAGGCTCGAACCCCAGTTTCTTCTCGAGATCGCCCGGCCGGACAAGGCCGAAAAGGAACTGCGCGGCCGGATCGCGCGCCAGTTCAACCGCTCCCTCGGCGCCACCAATTTTCTCGCCGGCCGCGTCCTCGAGTCCATTCGGCAGCGCCCGGAAACGCGCGAGTTGTCCACGAACCGGCCCGCGGGCGAAACGGTCAAGGTGATGAATCGCCTCCTGCTCGAAGACGCGTTTCCGGCGCACCTGCGCCGCCAAACGATGTATTACGACGAGCGGCGCATCGGCTATATCTTTGCCTATTGCGGGCTGGTCTCGGTCTTCATCCAGGGCGGCATGATCGGACGCCTGGTCAGGCGTTTCGGCGAGAAGAAGGTGATTCTGGCCAGCCTGGTGCTCATCGCCGGCAGCGTGGCCCTGGTTCCTCACGTGCACAGCCTCTGGAGTCTCCTCGTGGCGCTGGGGTTGTTCTCGATCGGCGCGGGCATCAACCGCGCCCCCACCATGGGGCTGCTCTCGCGTTACACCGACGCGACGGAGCAGGGCGCCACCCTGGGCGTGGCCCAGAGCGCCGGCACCCTGGCGCGGGTCGTGGCCCCGGTCCTGGCCACCTCCTTCTTTGCCATTGCCCCTCACTCGCCCTTCTACCTGGCGGCGGCGGTGGCTGCCGCGGCCTGCCTCTTCGCCCTGCGCTATCTCTTCTCGGCCGAAGACGAAGACAGCCCCGGCGGAGCGCCAGCCGGACCCGCGCGCTAGGCCTCTTCGCCCCGTTAGCGTTTTTCCGAGGATTGATGCCGCCGCAAGGCCTGGCAAAGAAGAGGCTGCCGTCCCGTCCTCACGGCTTGGGCTGCCCCGGCATGCCGCGGCTGTTATGGCTGATGTTCCAGGTCCCGATGTCATCGCCCCAAATCACCAGGATATTGGGGGCCTTATCCGCCGCCATCGTTGGGGCGGCCAGGATGAGTAGCAGGCTCGCCGCCCCCACTCGCAGCAAGCCGTGTCCGATTGTCGTTTGTTTCATTGTGTTTTCGATCCCGCTATTCTGTTTCGGAGGCGCCGGAGCCTGACTTTGCCGCAGCGCCACAACTCCGGACGGTAAGCGCGCAGGCGGTTTCTGCCATGGAAGAGAATCCATCGGGCTGATAGCTTGTGGTTATCGTATGGTTGACACGCGCCATCTCCAGCATTTCCTGGCTGTGGTTGAAGCCGGGAGTTTCCGCCAGGCGGCCCGCAAAGCGCACTTGAGCCAGCCGGCGCTTACCAAAAGCATCCAGCGCCTGGAGCGCCTGCTGGGGGAGCGAGTTTTCGATCGCGGGAAACCCGTGGAACTGACCCCGTTCGGCCGCCTGATCAAGGAACACGCGCTACGCGTTCTCGCCGGAATCGATGACTTGCGGAGGGAAGCGGATCTATTTCGCGGCGTCGAGCGCGGCGAACTGAGGGTGTCCCAGGAGCCGGTCCCAGGTGTCGGCCGTGAGCCGGGCTTGGCGATAGGCCGGCTCCCAGAGCGGCTCGGCGCTGGTGGAATGCCGCGCGCGTTGCAGCCAGCGCTGGCCCAGGGGTTCGGCGATGAGTTCGGGCGTGTTGGCGGCGATGGTGGTTTCCTCTTTCTCGCCGGTGGCATGGCCTGCGCCCACGTAGAAACCCGCCAGCAGCAAGGACACCCGCAGCATGGTGCTGCGCGAGTAAGTGGGCAGCGCGCAGGGCTTATGGGAGTCCAGCGCCTGGAACAGCCCCGCAAACAGGGGCTGTGTCCACATGGCCGGGTTCTTGGCCGGCGAATACGCGTCGAAGAGGATCGCCTCTGGCGCCGGCGGTCGCGCGGCCCCGTCCTTCCAGGAATCCACACGGCTGGGAAAATCGCCCAAAAGCAGCTCCCACACCACCGAGCGCTCGCCATCCTGGAACGTCGCCCGCGAGCGGGTCATCAGCGTCCGCAGCGGCTCGTCATACCCGCCGAAATAGCCGAGCCGGTCGGCGTGGCGCAGGGCGAACTCGAGCGGTTCGAGGGTGTGGTCGAAGCTGATCATCCGGAGCCGCCCCGGCAGGCTGCGGGCGGCTCGCAGCACTGTGAGCGCGTTGGCCGCCGCCCCCAGTCCCACGTCCCACACCACAAACTCGCCCGGCTGCGCCCGCAGCCGCTCCAGGAGATTCAATTGGCGCACGTAGAGCGCCTCCGCCTCGGCCACCGGCCCGATGACCGGGTGGAAGGTCTCGCGGTGCGCCACCGAATGCACGCTGTGCGCGCCTCCGGCCAGGGTGACCAGGCGATAGGCTTCCTGGATCCTCACGGCGCCCTCAACGAAGGTTCCGATCCGGCAGCTCCTTCTTGATGCCTTCGTCCAGCGGCAGGAGGTCGGGGACCGCCCCGGTGGCTTTGAGCAGCCGCTCCAGTTCCTTGCGCAGCTCCTTGAGCTTGGCGGCGTGGCGCGGATCGTTGGCCAGGTTGACGCGCTCCTCCGGGTCGCGCTCGAGATCGTACAGCTCGGCCACGTGGCAATCCTCGCCGCCGTCGCCGGTCGGATAGTGCGCGTACTTCCAGTCATCGGTGCGTACCCCGCGCACATTGGGAGTGTAGGGAAATTGCTTCTCGTAGTTGTATTCGTAGAGAAAGCTCTTGCGCCAGCCGCGGTCTCCGCCCCGGGCCAGGTTGACCCAGGACCGCCCCTGGATGGCGCGGGGCGGCTTCAGCCCGCAAAGCTCCAGCACGCTGGGGAAGACATCCAGCGTCAGCACCATCTGCGACACCACCCGCGGCGCGTTGGTCGGGATCAGGCCCGGGTAGCGCGCCACCTGAGGAATCCGAATGCTGGGCTCGTGCATGGTGCGCTTGTCCACCATGCCGTGTTCGCCGTTGAGCAGGCCGTTGTCGCCCATGAACAGCACCACGGTGCGGTCCAGCTCGCCGCGCGCCTCCAGCGCGGCGCGGAGCTGGCCCACGCTGTCGTCCACGCTCCGGATCACGCTCCAGTAGGCGCGGGTCATCGCCTCGAAATCCCGCACCCCCTCGGGGCGGGCGTCGGGAAACTGCTTCCGCCACTCGAAGAGCGGCCCGTAGATGCCGTGCCAGGTGGGCAGGCGGTCCTGGATCCAGCGCGGCTTGCCCTCGAGTCGAAAGGCCGTGTCCGGGTAGGGAATCCGCACCTGGTCGAACGAGTTCGAGTAGCGGGGCTCCGGCACATAAAAGCTGTGGGGCGCTTTGTGCCCCAGCATGAGCATCCACGGCTGCCCGGCCGGGCGCGGCTGGTTCAGGAAATCCAGGGCAAACCGGGTCGCCTCGTGCGTGTAGTAGCCCGGCCGCAACTCGCGCCGGCCGTCGATGTTGAACTCCGTGCCGTAGTATTTGCCCTGGCCCTTGTGCGACACCCAGTAGTCGAAGCCCGGCCGCCGCTCGTCGTTGTCCTCCCCCATGTGCCACTTCCCGATGTAAGCCGTCTGGTAGCCTCCCGCTTTCAGCGCCGCAGGCAGGTTCGGCAGGCGCGCCGGAAACTCGGTGAAATTGTCGCGCACGCCGTGGCTGTGGGCATACAGTCCGCTCAAGATCGAAGCCCGGCTCGGCGAGCACAGCGACGTCGTGCAAAACGCGTTGGCGAACCGCACCCCTTCGCCGGCCAGCCGGTCGATGTGCGGCGTCTTCAGGTGCGGGTGCCCCGCGCAGCCCAGCGCGTCCCATCTCAGATCGTCGCAGAGGATGATGAGCACGTTTGGGCGCGGGGCCTTCCCGGCCGCTTCGGCCCAAGGCAGCGCGCCCGCGGCCAACAGAACCGCCGCAAGAAAACGAACCACGACAGCGCCCAAGTGCGATTGCATGGCCGCACTCTAGCGCCTGCCGGGCCGCCCTGCAAGCCGCCCCTGGGCGGAGCGCCGCCGGGGGCCAGGGCCGCTTGGCGCTGCCGGTGGCTTTGCGGGCTGGGCCGCGCCAGGCCAGGCTCTGTCGCCCAGCATTTGTCCGCTTGTCGGCGAGGGCCGCATGGGCTTAATTCAGGGCCGACGTTATGAAGGCAAAAACAAGCGTGATTCAGCGGGGCGCATGG
The DNA here is from genome assembly GCA_022711695.1 of Verrucomicrobiota bacterium. GTDB lineage: Bacteria > Verrucomicrobiota > Verrucomicrobiia > Limisphaerales > JACRJZ01 > JACRJZ01. Next base: position 5,266 of record JAKLEJ010000135.1, read on the forward strand.
GCGCTGCTGGCGGTGGCGTTGTGGGCCGGCGCAATCTCCTGGTCGCAGGGCCAGCCGGCCGCCGGCGCGACCAATCCAATCGCGCTCGCGGCCGCCCAGCCCGAGGCGCCCGGGCCCGCCGGGCTCACGAACCAGCCCGGCCGGCTGGCGCTGGGCCTGGACCGGGTGCCTTGGCTGCGCGCCCCGTTGTTCGACGTGCCCCTCTGGCAGTACCTGGCCATGATCATCTACGTCGCGCTGGCCTTTGTGCTCGCCAAGCTGGTGGACTATGTCCTGGGAGTGCAGCTCAAACGATGGGCCGCCCGCACAAAGACCCAGTGGGACGACCTGGTCATCGGCCTGCTGCGCGGGCCGGTGAAAGTGGTGGCGTTCGTTATTTTGCTGCACGTCGGCTTCGAGGTTTTTCCCTGGCCGCGCTGGGTGGCTGGATACCTTTCCAAGGCTCTGTTGATCGTGGTGGCCCTGTCCCTGACCTACGTGGCGCTCAAGCTCTCGGACACCCTCCTGGGCTACTGGGCGCAGCGGGCCGCCGAGCGCAGCGGGGACCGCCTGCTGGACCAGCATCTCCTGCCGGTGCTGCGCATCGGGGCCCGGGTCTTCGTGGTCATCGTCGCGGTGCTCCTCACCACCCAGAACCTGGGGCTCAACATCACCAGCCTGATCGCCTCGCTTTCCATCGGCGGCCTGGCGCTGGGCCTGGCGGCGCAGGACACCCTCGCCAATCTCTTTGGCGCGGTGGCCGTGTTCATGGACCGGCCCTTTCGCGTGGGCGACCGCATCCGCATCGACACCGTGGACGGCACGGTCGAGAGCATCGGCATCCGCAGCACGCGCGTGCGCAGCCTGGACGGATTCCTGGTCACCATCCCGAACAAGACCATGGGCAACGCCATCATCACCAACATCACCCGCCGCCCCAGCATCAAGACCGAGATCAACATTGGCCTCACCTACGACACCCCGACCGACAAGCTAAAGAAGGCCCTGGCCATTCTCGAGGAGGTGTACCGCAAACACCCGCGCACCGCCGACCTGGTCGTCGGCTTCAATCGGTTCGCCGATTCCGCGCTCAACATCCAAGTGGTCCATTTCTGGAAAGGAGCGGAGTACAAGATATACATCGCCGACCTGCAGACCCTGAACATCGAGATCAAGGAGCGCTTCGCCGCCGAGGGCATCGAGTTCGCGTTCCCCAGCCAGATGCACTACGTGAAGAGGCTCGACTAGCCCGCCTCTGCGCACGGCCGCCTGCCGCCGCGGCGGCTGGCCGGCGGGCGGCCCTCAACCCGGGCGCCTACGGCCGCGCTCGTCGCTGAAACAGCTCCAGCCAGCCCAGCAGCAGGGCATCGGCGATCCGGCCGGAGGCGCGCAGCTCGGCGGGGGTCTTGCCCCAGTAGAAACCCACCCAGCCGGCGGCGGACGCTCGCGAGCCGTCGAGGAACTTCTCGAACTCGGCCATCGAGCACTTCAGCGGAAAAGTCTCCTCGATCACCACCGGCTTGCCCACGGCGAAGCCGCGCAACGTCTCCAGGGCCTCGGCCACTTTGCCTTTCTCCGGGTAGAGATGCACGCAAAGGAAGTCCAGGCCCCCGGCGATCTGGTCCGGCACGAACCCCGAGCGCAGGCCGGGGCGGTCCAGGCTCCAGTCCACCAGGCCCACGGTGACGAGATGGCGCGGATCGTGCCGGCGGATGGCGGCGGTCATCGTGTCAATCCACTGCCGGGCCACGGCAGGGGCCGGACGGCCGGCGGGATCGAGCGAGATGAACTGAACGAAGTGCTTGCCGGCAAACGGAGGCCCGAGCCAGTCCCCGGGCTTGCGCGGGCTGCCGGGCGCCACCGGCTCATTCATCAGGTCGTAGCAGAAGATGGCGGGATCCCCGGCGCAACGCGCCGCCACCGCCTGCCAAAACCGCGCCTGGGCGCGCCAGCGCTCCGCCTCCGGGAGCGCGTCGTACCACGCCGGCACGTCCTTGCGGTGATAGCACCCCAAGCCGGTCAAATCGAGATAGAGGCCCGTCCGCGCGGCCAGCGCCGTTAGCCTGCCCAGCCGATCCAGCGCTTCCGGGTTCGGTTCGTCCGGCCCTTTCATGAATTTGCCGAACTGGAGATGAATGCGCGCCACATTCGCCCCGAGGTCCTTCATCTCGCGAAAGTCCTGCTCGACCTTCGGCCACTCGCGCTCCCAGTAATCTTCGAGCAGGCGGCCCGACTCGTCGTGGTCGTAATTGAAGCCCCAGGGCTGAAAGGCTCGCCCGGAAGGGCGCAGCACGAAGGAGCGTCCGTCCTCGGCCACGCTGATCCAGTTGGTCAAGGCCGCTTCCGCCAGGGCCGGGACGGCGGCAAGGCACAGCGCCAGCAGACATCGCATAAGGGGGATGGAGGCTTCAGCCGCCCGCGGGCGGCGCCGGCAGGCCCAGCTTCGATCGGAGTCGCGCGCGCGCCTCCGGGCCGAGGCCGCTGTCCGGGGCGAGAATCCCCTCCAGGACCTGCTCCTTGGCCTTGTCGAGCGGGGTGATGCCCAGGCGCTGGCCGCCGCCGATCTTGCGGTTGTAGGCCTCGTGCAATTCCTGGGCGCGCTGCATGTAGGCGGCCGCTTCCTCGTCCTGGTCCTCGACCAGCCGGAGATAGGACTGCGTGACCAGCGCCAGCACCAGCGAGTTCATCTTCACCTGGGTCGAATCGGCGACCTCCCCCATGACCCGGCTGAGGGCATAATCGGTGAGGTTCATCTGCGGCGGCACGCCATCGGGGTGACGCTCGCGCAGTGTCTGGAACCACTTTTCGGCCTCGGCCAGCCGGTTGTGGATGTAAAGGTCGTACACGGTGCGGCGCAGGAAATTGCGATGGGCTTTCTTGATGGCCTCGCGCAGGTGCGGGGCCTCTTCGTCGCGCGCCATCTCCAGGTAGGCGGCGTCGGTCTTGCCAATGATATCGAGGTTGGGCCCCAGGGTGAGCTGGCCGTTGGGGGCGATCCTCAGG
>JAKLEJ010000136.1 GCA_022711695.1 Verrucomicrobiota bacterium
TCCGTGCTCGGCTACGACCCCGCGGTCTGCTACACGGGACGCGGCCCGCTCGAGGCGGCCAGCATGGGGGTGCACCTGGAGCCGGGGGACCTGGCCTTCCGCTGCAACCTCGTCACCCTCGGCGAAGGGCCCGACCCCGTCATGGTGGACTTCACGGCGGGGCATATCACCTCCGACGAGGCGCGGGAGATCATCCGGGACATCGACCGCGAAATGGGGACGGAGACGCTGAAATTCCACCCCGGCGTGGGGTATCGCCACCTGCTCGTCTGGAAGGGCGGGGGGCCCGAGGTGGAGACCACGCCGCCCCACGACATCACGGGACAGCCGACGGCGCCGTGGCTCCCGAAGGGAAAGGGCGCCGAAGACGTGCTCCGCGTCATGCTGCGCTCACGGGCGATCCTGAAGGACCACCCCGTGAACCGCCGGCGGGCCGGCCTGGGGAAGAGGCAGGCGACCTCCGTCTGGCTCTGGGGACAGGGCGGCAAGCCCGCCATGGATCCCCTGTCGGTGAAGTACGGCCTCAGCGGGGGCATGATATCGGCCGTGGATCTCCTCAACGGCCTCGGGGTCTACGCGGGCCTCGAGATCCTCAAGGTGCCGGGGGCCACGGGCTACATCGACACGGACTACGTCGGCAAGGCCCGCAGGGCCCTCGAGGCGCTCGGGGAAAAGGACTTCGTTTTCGTCCACGTGGAGGCCCCCGACGAGATGGGGCACGAGGGAAACCTCGAGGGGAAGGTGAAGGCCATCGAGGATTTCGACGGCAAGGTGGTGGGCACCGTGCTCGAGGGGATCGGGCGTCACGGCGATTACCGCGTCCTCGTGCTGAGCGACCACCCCACGCCGATCGCGAAAAAGACCCACACGGCCGAGCCGAGCCCCTTTGCCGTCCTGTGCTCCCGGCGGGAAGACAACGTGCGGGGTGCCGAGGGGTACAGCGAGGAAGCGGCGCGCCGGGGAGGGCTCGTCGTGACCCCGGGATGCCTGCTGATGGAGGGGTTCATCGGCGACTGGAGACGGTTCATTGAAGACAGGCGCCGTTAAGATCCGGGTCATCTACGCCGACACCGACGCGATGGGGATCGTCTACCACACGAACTACATCCGCTGGTTCGAGATCGGCCGCACGGAGCTCATGCGGGAGGCGGGGCTCGTGTACAGCGAGATGGAGAAGGAGGGGTTCTTCCTCCCCCTGACGGAGCTGGCATGCCACTATCTCTACCCGGCTCGCTACGACGACATCGTGCTCGTCGAGACCCGCATCGAGTACTTCCGGCGTGCCAGCGTGAAGTTCGCCTACGAGATCTGGGACGAGGGCAGAGAGCGGCTGCTCGCGGAGGGCTCCACGCTCCATGCCTTCCTGAACCGGGAGGGAAAGATCGTGCGGGCCCCGGCCCGGGTGGGGGAGATCTTCAAGGCGATGCAGGAGGGCGGGCCCGGCGGGTGAGCCGGGCGGTGCGGGACGGTTCGGAGAACAGCACGTCGGGCCGATGCCCGATCATTTTTTGATCGACACCGGAGAACGGGATCATGGTTGCAGCAAAGCTGGACAAGAAGGACCTGGAACAGCCCGATGCCTTTCAGGAGGCCATGGGGAAGATCATCGGGTATGCCGCCGCGAACCGGCGAACCCTCGTGGCCGCAGGCGGTGCGATCGTCCTGGCGATCATCCTGGCCGGCGGGTATTTCTATTACACGTCGTCCCAGGAAACCGACGCGGGCAGGCTGTATTTCGACGCGCGCATCCGGGCGATGAAGGCAGACCCCATGGGCACGGGCACGGCCGGTCCCGAAGCCGTCAAGGCGCTGGCGGATCTCGTGGAGAAGTACCCCTCGACCCATGCCGCCCAGAGCGCCCGCTACGAGCTGGGAAGCCTCTACTTCGGCGCGGGCGAGTATGACCGGTCCATCCAGGTGTACCGGGACTTCCTCGATCGGGCGTCAGGCGGGGACATCCGGGCGATCTACGCCTGGTTCGGGATCGGTTACGCCCACGAGGCGAAAAAGGAGTACGAGAAGGCCCTGGAGGCCTTCGGCCGGGTCGCCTCGATGAACCCCGGGGCCGTGCACGAGGGGATCAGCTACAGGAACCTCGCGCGCATCCACGAGGAGATGAACGACCGCGGCAAGGCGCTGGATTACTACAGGAAGGCGCTGGAGAAGACCAAAGACCCCGCGGCGGCGACACTCCTGAAACGCAAGATCGCGCAGCTGGGATAGAGACAAAGACGGAGCGGAACGATGCTGGAACTGATGTCGGGAAACGAGGCGATCGCACGGGGCGCCTGGGAGTGCGGCGCCACCTTCGGCGCGGGCTACCCCGGGACGCCGAGCACGGAGATCCTGGAGGCCTTCGCCCAGTACAAGGGGGTCTACGCCGAGTGGTCGCCCAACGAGAAGGTGGGGCTCGAGGTGGCCATCGGGGCCGCCTTCGCGGGGGCCCGGGCCATGGCGGTGATGAAGCACGTGGGCGTCAACGTGGCGGCCGACCCCCTGTTCACCGTCAGTTACACGGGAACCAACGGGGCGCTCGTGATCATCACGGCCGACGACCCCTCGCTGCACAGCTCGCAGAACGAGCAGGACAACCGCAACTACGCCAAGTTCGCCAAGATCCCCATGCTGGAGCCCGCCGACAGCCAGGAGGCCAAGGACCTGGTGCTCTCGGCCTTCGAGATGTCCGAGCGCTACGACACGCCGGTGTTCCTGCGGATGACCACGCGCATCTGCCACTCGATGGGCGTGGTCGCGCTAGGGCCGCGTCGCGCCGTGCCGCGCCGGCCCTACGTCAAGAACGCCAACAAGAACGCCATGGTCCCCAGCCACGCCTACGAGCGCCACTTCGCCCTGGAGCGGCGCCAGACGCTGCTCGAGGCCGAGAGCGAGACCTTCGCCGGCAACCGCATCGAGATGCGCTCGCTGCAGGTCGGCGTGGTCACCAGCGGCATCTCCTACCAGAACGTGCGCGAGGCGCTGCCGGAGTTCTCCACGCTCAAGATAGCCATGACCTATCCCCTGCCCCACCAGTTGATCCGCAACTTCGCCAGCCAGGTGAACAAGCTCTACGTGGTCGAGGAGAACCGCCCGTTCCTTGAGGAGGAGATCCTGGCCACCGGCATAGCCGTGGAGGGCAAGCAGCAACTCCTGCGGGTCGGCGAGCTCTCGGCCTCGGCGCTGCGGCGGCGCATCCTGCATCGAGACTCGGCGCAGCAGCCGGCCGTGGAAGGCCTGCCGAAGCGCGCGCCGCAGTTCTGCCCGGGCTGCCTGCACCGCGGGATCTTCTTCCTGCTGGCCAAGCGCAAGTACATCGTGACCGGCGACATCGGCTGCTACGGCCTGGCGGCGCTCCCGCCCTACAACGCGATGGACTCGCTCATATGTATGGGCGCAGGCCTGACCATGGCCCATGGCTTCGACAAGGTGGTGACCCGGAGCGGGAATCCAACCACAGAGGACACAGAGGGCAACAAGAGTCCGGGTTCCGCAACAACAACCGGGCCGTTGTCCTCTGCGTCCTCCGTGGTTGGCAAGCCCCCAGCCGAGCGGGTGGTCGGCGTGGTCGGTGACAGCACGTTCTTCCACTCCGGGCTAACCGGCGTGGCCAACACGGTCTTCAACCGCGGCGTTTCGACCTTCCTGATCCTCGACAACCGCATCACCGCCATGACCGGCCATCAGCCCGATCCGGCCACCGGACTGGCCATCGACAGGAAACCCGCCCCCAGGATCGACATCGAGGCCGCCTGCCGGGCGCTCGGTGTCCGTCGCGTCTTCCGAGTCAACGCCTTCGACCTGCCGGGCATGGACAAGCTGCTCGAGGCCGAGACGGCGACCGCCGAGCCCTCGGTGATCATCGTCGAGGGGCCGTGCATCTTCACCGACCGCGACAGCCGCCAGCCGACCTTCCTCGTCGACCAGGCCAGGTGCGTGAAGTGCAGGGGCTGCTTCCGTCTGGGCTGCCCGGCCATCACCATCGAGGACGGCGAGGTGCGCATCATCGCCGACCTGTGCTGGGGCTGCGGCCTGTGCGCCCAGGTCTGCCCGAAGAAGGCCATCAGCCAGGCCCAGCCGGAGGCCAAGCCGTGACCAGAGAACGGCCGACCACCAACGTCTTCCTCGTCGGCGTCGGCGGCCAGGGCATCGTCCTGGTCAGCCGGATCCTCGGGGAGCTGGCCTTCGCGGCGGGGCTGGACGTCAAGCAGAACGAGGTCCACGGTCTCTCCCAGCGCGGCGGGAGCGTTACCGGCCACGTGCGCTGGGGCGCCGAGGTCCACGCCCCGGTGATCATGGAGGGCGAGGCCCATTACCTCTTCGCCCTCGAAGAGCTCGAGGCGCTGCGCTGGGCGCACTTCCTGCGCCCTGACGGTCTGGCGCTGGTAAGCAGTCAGCGCATCCCGCCGGTCTCAGTGACCGTCGGCGGCGAGAGCTATCCGGAGGACGTCGTGGAGCGCCTGACCGGATTCGGACGGACTCTGGCCGTGCCGGCCTACCAGGCGGCCACGGAGCTCGGCAACACCCGCGTCGCCAACATCGTGCTGCTCGGGGCCATGAGCACCGAGTGCGCGGAATTCAGCGAGGAGCAGTGGAAGGCCGCAGTCGCCGCCTGCGTGCCGGCCAAGCACCGCGAGCTGAACCTGAAAGCCTTTGACCGCGGCCGCGCCGCGGCGGCCGCCGCCGGCGTCCTGCCCCGCCGTGCCGATGCGTAAGGCGCTGCTGCTGGCCAATCCCGTCTCGGGCAGGGCCAGACACGGCCTCATTCGCGCTCGTTGTATTGAGGCCATGCGCGGACAGGGCCTGGACGTCGAACTCCTGGAGACCGCCGGCCCCGACCAGATCGCCCGCCAGGTTGCCGAGCACCAGGGCGCCGATTTCGATCTGCTGGTGGCCGCCGGCGGCGACGGCACCATCCGGGAGGTGGCCGAAACCGCCAGCCGCCTGGACATACCCTTCGGCATCATCCCGCTCGGCACCAGCAATTCCGTGGCCCGGGAACTGGGCGTGCCGGCCAGGCCCGAGGATGCGGCTCGAGCGGTCGCCGCCGGCGTGCCCCGCGCCGTGGACATGGCCGAGGCGGCCGGACGCCGCTTCATGCTCTGCCTGGGAGCGGGTTTCGATGCCGCGGTCGTCGCTGCCGTGCACGCGTCCAGGCGCGGGGGCATCCACGTCGCCAGCTACGTGCCGGCGGTGCTCTCCGCCACGGTGAATTACCGGTTCCCTGGCATCGAGGTGGTCATCGACGGCGTCCCGGCGCCGCCGGGCGCAGTTCAGGTGGTGATTGGCAACACCAGGGTATGGGGCGGATGGATGGTGCTCTCCCGCGATGCCCGGATCGACGACGGGCTCCTGGATGTCATGCTCTTCTACGGCGGACGGGCCTCCCTGGCCGGCCAGGGAATGCGCGCCTTTCTCAAGCGCCCGCTGGCCGTGCGCCGCGATCGGTTCTCCGGGAACGGCGCCATCATCTGCCAGGCCCGCGAGGTGCTCATACCCGGGCCGCCCAGCGTCCCGGTGGAGATGGACGGCGACCCCGGCCCGCCGTTGCCGCTGGCCGTCAGGGTGTTGCCCAAGGCCGTCCGGGCGATTGTTCCGCGGGAAAGAGCCGACGGATAGCCGGCCGGAGAGGCCGGCGGCAACCGACGGCTGCGGTCAGTGCCTGCGCCGCCTGAGCGGCATGCGCCGCACCGCCGAGGTCTTGAACTTCGTCGGCGGGCGCATCCCGGGCAGCGGGCGGGGCTTGGCGGCCAGGACTGCCGCCTCGATGGCCGCGGCCAGTTCCGCCGTGTTGCGGAAGCGCGCGTTGATATCCTTGGCCATGGCCTTGGTGACGACTTTGGCCACGTCGGCCGGCAGGTCCGTGACTACCTCGCGCGGATCGGGGGCGGGCAGGGACAGGCTGCGGTTCAGGACTTCGTTGGCATTTGAGCCGGTGTAGGGGTGCTGCCCGGTCAGCATGTAGTAGAGCACCGCGCCGGCGGAGTAGATGTCGGCCCGCACGTCGCACTTGCTGCTCAGCACCCGCTCCGGAGCCACGTAGTGGTATCGGTCTCCGAGCAGGAAACGCGTGCCCTTCCCCGCCCCTCCACCCAGGCCGGCCATGGTCAGCTTGACGGCGCCCTCCGTGGTTATGGTCACGGCCTGCGGCGAGATCTCCCCGTGGATGAGGCCCTTGGAGGCCATGTGCTCGATGGCCCGGCAGAGGTCCATGGCGATCTGCAGGGCGCGGGGGGGATCCATGCGGCCCGCCAGCCGTATGTTGTCGTCGAGGTTCTTGCCCTCGATCAGTTCCATGGAGTAGAAGTAGTACTTGTCGGTTCTGCCAATCTCGTGGACCCGCGTGAGGCTGGGATGGTTGAGCTGCCCGGCGTTGCGGGCTTCGGCCAGGAAGCGCTCGACGAAACTGCGGTCGGCGGTCATCTTGGGCGGGAGCACCTTGAGGGCCACGATCCGGTCCATGGCCAGCTGGCGGGCCCTGAAGACCGCTCCGGTGTCGTCCTGGCTGATGCGTCCCAGGATCTTGTAGCCTTTGATGGGTTCCCCGGGAGCCGAAGCCACCATCTGGGGCTGGGGAGGCGCGGGCGCCGTGGCCTGCTCGGGGCGCACCGTGGTGTCGCTCTCCGAACCACCCACCGGCATGATGATTTCGACGGTTCCCGTGTCAGTAGGGAACGTGATGCGCGGTGCGCGCGGCAGGGCCGCAGGCGGGGGTGCCGTCGGCGCCGGCGGCGGGCGGATGATGACTGGCTCATTGGCGGCAGTCGCCGGAGCGGTCCCAGCGGACTCGCCCACCATGGAATACTCAGGGTCGGGCCGCATGGCCGGGTTCGGATGGCGGGCCAGTTGGGCCAGCGCCCGCTCGGCCTGACTGCGGCTGATGAGCTTCCTGGTCACCATGAGGCGTGGCAGGTGGGGAATCTCCTGCCCGCCGAATGCGCACTTGAGTTGAACCGAGAACAGCGAACTTACGGCTTCGTCGCCGGCGAAACCCATATCAACGACAACCTTGCCGAAAGCGCGGTCGCGCGGCGAGGGGATCTCCTGAGGCTCTGGAATGGCTTCTGCCATCGCCGATGACTCCGTCCTGGTTGATGCCCAGGGATTCTAACGGCTGGCCTGTTTTATGCAACTTCACGGGCCAGGGATGGAAGCCGGCGACCTCCAAAAAGCCTTTCCGGCGCCCAAGGCGCGTAGTGGCGTCACTTGCGACAATAGCTCCAATTGACAGGCAATGATTTCTACGTATAATCCCTCCATCGCAGTACCGTGGGACTGCGCAGCCGCAAGGAGGAGAGAGGGTATGAAGATCGGGGTGTTCACTGTCCTCTTCGGGCAGAAGCCGCTCGACGAGATTCTGGACGGGTTCTGCCAGATGGGCGTGGAGGCCGTCGAGCTTGGCGTCGGCAACTACCCCGGCGCCTCGCACGTGCCGGTCAAGGAACTGCTCAATTCCGTAAGCGCCCGTAGCGAGTTCCTGGCCAAGATCAAGGGGCGCGGTTTGGAAGTCAGCGCCCTTTCCTGTCACGGCAATCCCCTGCACCCTGACAAGAAGCTGGCCAAACAACACCACGACACCTGGAGGGACGCCCTCCGCCTGGCCAAGCTGCTCAAGGTCGAAACGGTCATATGTTTCTCCGGATGTCCGGGCGACAGCGACCGCAGCCTCTACCCCAACTGGGTGACCTGCCCGTGGCCCGAGGACTTCGCCAAGGTCCTGGACTGGCAGTGGACCAAGAAGGCTCTCCCCTACTGGAAGGCCGAGGCCAAGCAGGCTGCCGCCGCCGGCGTGCGGGTGGCCTTCGAGATGCACCCCGGCTTCCTGGTCTACAACCCGGAGACCATGCTGAGACTGCGCGAGAGCTGCGGTCCGCAGCTGGGCTGCAACCTCGATCCCAGCCACCTCTTCTGGCAGGGCATCGACCCGGTTGCCGCGGTGCGGGCGTTGTCCGGGTGCATCTATCACGTCCACGCCAAGGACACGCTGATCGACCCGGCCAACACCGCCGTCAACGGCGTGCTGGACACCAAGCACTACGGCGCGGTGGCCAAGCGCTCCTGGGTGTTCCGCACGGTGGGCTACGGGCACAGCATGGAATTCTGGCGCAACTTCCTCAGCGCGTTGCGGGTTGCCGGCTACGACGGGGTCCTTTCCATCGAGCACGAGGACTCGCTGATGAGCACCTCCGAGGGGTTCGCCAAGGCCTTCGATTTTCTGAAGAAGGCGGTGATCCGGGAGC